>DATLFZ010000427.1:0-10609 GCA_035540795.1 Beijerinckiaceae bacterium
CCGGGGGTGCGGCCCTCGTAGCGGCCGCGATGGGCGTGGCCGTGGACCACCGCGGACACCTTGAACCGGTCGATGGTCTCGGCGAGGCGGGACGAGCCGAGGAAGGGCATGATCTCGAGGGGCTCGCCCTCGAGCGTCTCGACGATCGGCGCGTAGTGCAGGACGACGACGGCGCGCTTCGACTTGACCCCGCGCATGGCGTTCTCGAGGCGCATCGCCTCGTTCATCGCCTCGGCGACGAACTGCTTTATGGCCGGCTCGCCGAAGGCGCCGAGCATGCGCCGGCCGAACCCGCCCGAAAATCCCTTCACGCCGACGAAGCCGACCCCGTCGATCTCGACGGACTGGCCCTCGAGCAGGCGAACGCCCGCCCCTTTCAGGATGGCGCTCACCTCTTCGACGTTGCCGCACTCGTAGTCGTGGTTGCCCAGCACGCCGACGATCGGGATCGCGCAGGCCCTGAGGTCCTCGGCGAGGAGCTCGGCCTCCTTCGGCTTGCCGAGGTCGGTCAGGTCGCCGCACAGGACCAGCACGTCGGCGCTGCGCGAGATCTCCCCGAAGAGCTCCTTGTAGGCGCCGCCCTCGTCCTCCTTGACGTGCAGGTCGCCGATCGCCGCGACCCTCAGGCGGCCGGTCTCGGTCTCCATCCGCTGCCTCTCGCTGCTCGCGTCCGGTGAACACCCGCTCCGGGGCCGGGTTCCGCGCTCAGCTGCGCCAGAGGCCCTCGCCGCCCACGTCGGCGAAGCCCCATTCCTTGACGTCGATCTCGTAGTCGACCCGGGAGAACATGCGCCCGCGGCACACCTTCATCTGCGGCGGCGGCAGATCGAGCTGGTTCCTCAGCCGGTCGAGGAGCTCGTCCATGAGCCAGCGGGGGATGCAGTCCCGCTCGGTCGGGTAGATCCAGCGGAAGTTGATGAGATGCGTGAGCAGCACCTCCCAATGCACCTCCATGTAGGAGAGGAGGCGGCGCCAGTCGATGTCCTCGTGCGCCCGCAGGATGGTGTGGGCGACGTCGGCGCCGTCGTAGCGGTGACGCAGCTGGATGAAGCACTTCGACCAGACGAGCTCGGTCGGCCCGACGATGCGCACCGGCAGGCCGAACACCTCGATTTGGCGGGCGTTCTCGAACCAGGCGTCGCCGACCGGCATGGTGCCGTTCGAGGAGGCGAAGATCACGTCGAAGAAGTGCTTGCCCCGGTAGACCTTCCCGAGCCAGCGCTCGTCCTCCATCTCGACCTGGTGCCCGAGCTTCTGGAAATGGGCGAGGATGCGGGTGCAGTCGCCGGCCTTGGTGAAGATGTCGAGGTCCTTGGTGGTGCGCGAGATGCCGGTATAGGCGCTGACCGCGTAGGTGCCGGCGAGGAGGAAGGGCACGCCGAGCTTCGTCAGTTCCCGGATCGACTCGGCGAAGAAGGCTTCCGCGTGCGGGTCGACGAGCGTCGGCTCGGCGCGCGCGTCGAAGGCGGGGACCGGCCGATCGATCGGGTTGTGGGGAGGATCGTGCAGGTTCATCGCCGGGACCGGCGGCCCCACCTTGGCCGCTTGCGTCAACCGGCGACCGCGCGCCCGGTTCCGCTTCAGTGCCCGCCTTGGGAGTTGCGGGCGTCCGGCGGCGCGTTGAGGATCTCGAGCAGGCTCTGGGCGATGTGGCGCGCCTCCTCGTCCTTGAGGCGCAGCATGAAGGCCGGCAGCGAACCGGCCTGCAGCGCCACCACGGCCTGGCCCTGGTCGTCGAGGCCGATGTCGATGGTCGGCGAGGTGACGTCGAGGAACTCCATGTCCTCGTCCCCCGCCTCGTCGTCGTCCTCGTCGGGCGCGCCTTCCACGACGGTCAGCATCTGCCCGAGGGCCCGGAAAAGCGCTTCGGCCGTGGCGGAGTCCATCACCACGGCCGTCGTCTGTCCGTCCTTCTCGAAGGATAACCTGATGTTGCCGTCTTCGAGCGCCAGCGCGATCCCGGGCATTGCGGTCCTATCCGTTGAAGGTCCGCATATAGGACGCGCGGTTCCGGTTTCCACTGCGAGTTTCCACTGCGAGAGGGCGCTCAGCGCACCTCCCGCTCCCGCCGTTCCAGCCGCTCGACCAGATCCCGCAGCCGGGGCGGGATCGGCTCCTTGAGAACCTCGCCGTAGGCCTGGGCGAGGCCCCGGCTCAACGCCAGCCGGACCTTGTTGTCGAAGAACGCTTCGCTGCCTGTCTCGCCGTGTCGAAAGGGATTGCTTTTTTCTGTGTTCAACATGGGGTTCACCTGCAATGGTCAGCGCACGCGCATGCCGCCTTTCTCCTCTGGGTGGGGCGCCCCCGCCGGGGCCGGTCGTCGCCTCCGAGGGTAGAATGCACGGGGCCGGACGATGTTCCGTAATGGATCGACGGAGGTTAATCCCGCCTGCGGCCGAGCTTCGCTCCGGCGCGACAGTACAGCGAAGCTCTGATCGGTTCGATGGTTTACGCTCCCACGTCGAACGAAGTGACGAGCTGGTTTTGTCTTGCGCGATCGCGGCTGAAACGGCGGCGTTGAATGATCTCGACGCAAGAGCGGGGAATCTGCACAACAGTTAGACTTGAGGAGAGGGAAAGTGAAGAACGAGCGGGCGCCGGCGGCGGCGGTGACGGGGGGACGGCAGGGGATCGGGCGCGGCATCGCCTTCGCCCTGGCGGAGGCCGGTTTCGACGTGGTCGTCCTCGATCTCGCCGAGGATGGGGCCGCGGCGGAGACGCTCGCCGGCATCCGCGCGCGCGGCAGGCGCGCGGCCTTCGTCGCCGGGGACGTCGCCGCGGTGGAGCGGCGGGAGGAGACGGCGGCGGCCCTGTTCTCCGCCTTCGGCACCCTCGACTGCCTCGTCAACAACGCGGGCGTCCAGGTGAAGGTGCGGGGCGACCTCCTCGACGTGACGCCGGAGAGCTACGACCGGGTCATGGGCGTGAACCTGCGCGGCACGTTCTTCCTCACGCAGGCCGTGGCGCGGCGGATGGCGGAGGAGGAGCGCCGCCCCGGGGACCCGCACCGGAGCATCGTCACGGTCTCCTCGGCGAACGTCTTTCTGGTCGCCCCCGACCGCCCCGAATACTGCTTCTCCAAGATGTCCCTCTCGATGCTGACCAGGGCCTTCGCCCTCCGGCTCGGCCCCCTCGGCATCGCCACCTACGAGATCCGGCCCGGCATCATCCGCACCGACATGACCCTGCCGGTGCGGGAGAAGTACGACCGCATGATCGCCGGCGGCCTCACGCCCATGGCCCGCTGGGGCGAGCCCGAGGACGTCGGCCGGGCGGTGGCGACCCTCGCCCGGGGCGCGCTCCCGTTCTCCACCGGCGACGCGTTCCACATCGACGGCGGCCTGCACATCCACAAGCTCTGACCGTGCGGCTCTCGCGGCAAGGAATACGCGCGCCCCCTTGCTCCCGGACCGGGAATCGGCTTTGTGCCGCAGAGGAACCGGACCTGCCCGAATGCCCCGCCTGCCCCTCCTTCCAATCGCCTGTCTCGTCGCGACCGGCGCGCTCGCCTGGACGGCCGTGTGGCTCCTCGCAGGCGAGCCCCTGCTCGCCGCCGGCGAGGACGTCTACGGGACGGTGATCGACGTGGTGACGGCGCTCCTCGCGGGCCGTCTCCCGTTCTAGTAGGTCGCCCGGCCGCCGGAGAGGTCGAAGACCGCGCCGGTGTTGAACGAGCACGCCTCCGAAGCCATCCACAGCACGATCTCCGCCACCTCGTCGACGGTGCCGAGGCGCTTCATCGGGCTGCGCTCGATCATCGACGCGACGTGGTCCGGATCCATCTGCCGGAGGATGTCGGTCTCGACCGCCGCCGGGGCGAGGCAGTTGACCCGGATGTCGGTGTCGGCGAGCTCCTTGCCGAGGGCCTTGGTGAAGGCGATCACGCCGGCCTTCGCCGCCGCGTAGGCCGACAGCCGCGGGGAGCCGTCCTTGCCGGCGAGCGAGGCGATGTTGACGATGCGGCCCCAGCCGCCGCGCCGCATCACCGGCACGACCTGGCGCGAGACCTCGAACACCCCGGTGAGGTTGACGTCCACGATCCGGCGCCACTCGGCCGGATCGAGCTCCTCGACGGTGCGCGAGCCGCCGGTGAAGCCGGCGTTGTTGACGAGGATGTCGATGCGCGAAAGGGCCTCGATCGCGCGGGCGATCGCCGCGCCGTCGGTGACGTCGACCGTGGCGGCGCCGATGCCGGGCGCCTCCACCGGCGCCACGTCCCAGTTCCAGACCTGCGCGCCCGCGTCCCGCAGGCGCTCGGCGATCCGCCGCCCGATCCCCTTCGAGCCGCCGGTGACGACCGCGACGCGGCCCCGGAAATCGTACGTGACGGGCATGATGGCTCCTCGGGGCCGTGTCGAACCGCCCGCCTCTAGGCCGGGGCCGCCCGCCGGTCCAGCGGCGATCCCGCGGGCCGCGGCTCAGAGGCGGGCGATCTCGGCAAGAAGGGCGTCCGCGACGGAAAGGCCCTCCGCCTGCGCCTTGCGGCGCAGCGCGAGCCGCCGCGCCCCGGGGAGGCGGGCGCCCGGCTGGTCCGCGATCGCCCGCGCCAGGGCGGCGAAGCGGGCCGGCCCGCCGCCGAAGGCGCCCGGGTCGAAGGCGAGGATCAGCTGCCCGGTCCCGGGCGGCGGGCCTTCCGCGTCGAGGAAGGACGAGGCTTCGGCGGCGAAGTTCGCGCCCGTGAGGCCGGCCGCCAGGAGTTCGACCATCAGCGCCAGCGCCGTGCCCTTGGCGTCGCCGAGCGGCAGCATCGTGCCTTTCAGGGCGGCTTCCGGGTCGGTCGTCGGGCGCCCGGCCTCGTCGAGGGCCCAGCCCTCCGGGATCGCCTCGCCCTTCTGCTTCGCCGCGAGGATGTTGCCGCGGGCGACCTTGGAGACGGACAGGTCGACGACGATCGGCGGCGCATCGGGCAGCGGACAGGCGAAGGCGATCGGGTTCGTGCCGAACACCGCCTTCGCGCCGCCCCAGGGAGCGATCGCCGCCGGGGTGTTGGCGAAGAGGAGCGCGACGAGCCCGGCTTCGGCGAGGCGCTCGACCGGGTGGCCGGCGGCGCCGCAATGGTGCGAGCGCCGGATCGCCGCGGCCGCGAGCCCCTGCGCCCGGGCCGCCTCGGGCAGGGCGGCGACGGCGGCGTCCAGCGCCGGATAGGCGAAGCCGTGGGCGGCGTCGATGGCGACCACGCCCGGGCGCAGGCGGGAGAGCGCCGGGACGGCGAAGCCGTCGACCTTTCCGGCCTTCGCCTGGGCCGCGTAGGTCGGCACGCGGGAGAGGCCGTGCCCCTTCAGCCCGTCCGCCTCCGCGGCGACGAGGGCCCGCGCCACGCTGCGGGCGTTGTCCTCGCCGGTCCGGCAGCGCACCAGGGCCGCGGCGACGAGGTCCTGCGCCTCGGAAAGCGACAGGGCCGGCATCAATGCGCTCCGGTCAGGTGGCGGCGCACGTTCTCGGCGGTGAGCCAGGACACGCGCCCGTTCGCCTCCGTTGTCACCCCGGCGATGTGGGGCGTGAGGATCAGGTTCGGGCAGGCGGCGAACATGGCGGCCCGGGCCGACGACAGAGGCTCCTCCTCGAACACGTCGAGGGCCGCGCCTCCGAGGCGCTGCGCGGCGAGGGCCTTGGCGACCGCCGCCTCGTCGACGACGCCGCCGCGGGCGGCGTTGATGAGGATGGCGTCGGGCTTCATGCGGGCGAGCGCCTCGGCGGAGATCAGGTCGCGGGTCTGCGGGGTGAGGGGGACGTGGAGCGAGACCACGTCGGACTCGGCGAGCAGGCGGTCGAGGGGCTGCGGCTCGACTTCGCCCCAGGGCTGGCGCCAGGCGGGATCGTCCGCCGGCACGTAGGGGTCGTGCGCGGCGACGCTCATGCCGAGCGCCGCGGCCCGGCGGGCGGTCTCCCGGGCGATCGAGCCGAAGCCGACGAGGCCGAGGCGCTTGCCGAGGATCTCGCGCCCCATCAGGCGGTTGCGCGGCCAGGTGCCGGCGATCACCTCGGTCGTCGCCCCGTAGGCGCCGCGCAGGAGCACCATCGCGGTGGCGATCACGTATTCGGCGACGGAGACGTCGTTGGCGCCGCTCGCCGGATAGACGGCGATGCCGCGGGCGCGGCAGGCGTCCAGGTCGATGTTGTCGAGGCCGACGCCGAGGCGGCCGACGGCCTCGAGCTTCGTCGCGGCCTCGAGGACCGGTCCGCGCACCTGCGTCCGGTTGCGCACGATCAGCGCGCGGGCGCCCGCCACCGCGGCGGCGAGGTCCTGCGGCCGGTCGACGAGGCCGGGATCGTAGAGCACGTCGAAGCCGGACAGGCCCTCGCGGACGGCGGCCTCGTCCATGAACTCGCTGATCACGATGTCGGCCATGGCGGGCTCCGTCAGACGAGGGCGTAGAGGCCGGCGAGCACGAGCGTCAGGATGACCGCCGTCGTGCCGAAGAACACGGCGATGTGGCGCCAGCCGATGCGCAGGATCGCGGTGAGCGAGGTGCCGAGCCCGAGGGCCGCGATGGCGATCAAGAGGCCCCAGGTCGAGGCGAAGACCAGGATCGGCTTCACCGCCGCGTAGAGCGGCGCGACGCCCGGGATCGCCGGGGCGATGCTGTTGACGACGCAGAGCGCCAGGAAGACGAGCGCGAAGACCGGGACCGGCACGCTCGCCGCGCCCTTCTCGACGCTCGCGCGGGCGAACCACCAGCCGACCGCGAGCACCACCGGCAGCAGCAGAAAGACCCGGAAAAGTTTGACGATCACCGCGGCGTTGCCGACCGGCTCCGACACCGAGTAGCCGGCGCCCACCACCTGGGCCATGTCGTGGATGGTGGCGCCGAGGAGGATGCCGGTCGCCTGCGCGTCGAGGCCGAGCAGGAGCGCGAGCGGCGGATAGGCGACCATCACGAGCGTGGAGACGGCGTTCGCGGCGACGACCGTGAAGGTCACGTCGGCGCCCTTCTGCGGGTAGTTCGGGACGACCGTGGCGGTGGCGAGCGTCGCCGAGGCGCCGCACACGGCGGTCGCCGCCCCCGCCAGCGCCCCGTAGCCGGCGGAGAGGCCGAAGGCGCGGGCGAGCCAGAAGCCGGAGGCGAGCGTCGCCGCCATGGAGAACACGACGAGGAACCCGGTGGCGAGGCCGAGGTCGACGATGTCGCCGAGCGCGATGCGCACCCCGAGCAGAGCGATCGCCACCCGCAGGAGCTTCTTCACGCACCAGGACAGGCCGTGCTGGAAGACCGGCCGCGCCGCGAAGGCATGGAGCGCGATGCCGAGGATCAGCGCGATCACCATCGCCGGGATCGGCACGAGGCGCCCGATCAGCGGCGCCGACGCCACCGCCGCGACCGCCACCGCGAGCGCCAACGCGACCCCCGGGCCGAGCTTGCGACCGGCGCCGACCATGCGGTCGAGGAAGGATTCCGTGGTGGCGGCTGAATCGGCCATGAGGCTTCCGGAGGGCCGAGGGGCGGGGATCCGCCCCGCCCCGATCGCGTCGGAAGCGCTCAGGCGCTCCGGTAGAGCTTGGTCATCACGAACTCGCGGTGGCCGAGGGCCTCGGCGGCGGTGAGCCGCCCGTTCGCCGTGCGCACGACCATCTCGATCAGCGCGTCGCCGGCCTCCGGGATGGTCATGTCCCGGCGCAGCACGCCCGACACGTCCACGTCGACGTGCTCCGACATGGTGCGCACCGTCTTCGGGTTGCCGGTGATCTTGATCACCGGGACGATCGGGTTGCCGATGACGTTGCCCTGGCCGGTCGGGAAGGTGTGGACCGCGTAGCCCGCTGCCGCCATCAGGGTCACGCACTCGGCCGCCGCCGAGGAGGTGTCCATGAAGTAGAGGCCCGGGCCCTTGGCCGGCGCCTCGGCGGGTTCGAGCGCGTCGATGTAGCGGCACTCGCGCCCGATCTTCTCGAGGTTGCCGAGCGCCTTCTCCTCGATCGTGGTGAGGCCGCCGGCGATGTTGCCCTTGGTCGGCTGGGAATCCGACAGGTCGTTGGTCTTGTGCGCCTCGATCACGTCGTCCTGGTAGGCCTTCCAGATCCGGTACCACTTCTCGCCGACATCGGGGCTCGCCGCCCGCTCCTTGGCGAGGTGCTCGGCGCCGGTGATCTCGGAGGTCTCGCCGAAGCAGCCGTAGATCCCGTGCGGGATCAGCTTGTCGTACATGTTGCCGACGGTCGGGCAGGAGGCGAGGCCGGTGGTGGTGTCGGACTCGCCGCACTTCGTCGAGACCCACAGGTCCGAGATCGGGCATTCCTCCCGCTGCAGCTCGGACGCCCACTGGAGGTAGTCCTTCGCCACCCGGGAGGCCTTGGCGATGGTGCCGATGTCGCCGGTGCCCTCGATGCCGAAGCCGGTCACGGGCTTGCCGGTCTTGGCGATGCCCTCGACGACCCGGTTGGTCCACTGGTCCTCGATGCCGATGACCACCACGGCGGCGACGTTCGGGTTCGACCCGGTGCCGATCAGCGTGCGGAAATGCAGTTCGAGGTCCTCGCCGAACTGCAGGCGCCCGTAGGCGTGCGGCAGCGCCATGGTGCCCTTGATGTTGTTCGCCACCGCCTCGCAGGCGGCGTTCGACAGGTCGTCGAGGGGCAGGATGACGACGTGGTTGCGCACGCCGACGCGGCCGTTCTCCCGCCGCCAGCCCCAGAATTTCAGGTTGGATCCGTTGCCCCGAGCCATGTCGCTCACCTCTCAGAAAATCGTGTCGCCGGGCGCCGTCGTTCCGGGGCGGCCCGAAGTGCCGGGCCCGCGACCCATGCGCACCGAGGGGGCCGAGGAGAACGTGGCGGCTCCGCCCCGCTTCGTCCGGCTCCCGCCGTGGTCCTGGGTTCCGGGGACATGCCTGCGGCATGTCCCGGAATGACGGGGGGAGGGCTGCGAGAAGCCGCTCACCACCGCTTGGTCTTCACGTTGTGGACGTGGACGTGCTCGCCCTTGCCGATGTCGGCGACGGCCTTGCCGATGTCCTGCCCGTACTTCCAGATCGTGTCGCCGGACTTGATGTCCTTCAGCGCCACCTTGTGGCCGATCGGCACGTCGTGCTTCGCGGTGATGCGGAAATCCGAGTTGTCGGCGGTCACGACGCCCAGCATCTCGGTGCCGGCCTTGAGGCCCTCGACGACGACCACCCCGACCGTGTCCTTCGGGTCGTGGACCAGAAGATGCGGTGCCCCCATGCGATCCCTCCCGGCGAAACTTGCGCAGCGGTCTTCTATAAGACATAAGACTGCAGGTCAACGGAGAACCGCGCGTGGACGGAAGGCAGGCGCTCGGCTTCCGGCCGCTCTACCGGCAGGTCCGCGAACTCCTCGAGAAGCGCATCGCCGAAGGTCTTTGGCCGCCCGGCAGCCTCTTGCCGAGCGAAGGCGAGATCGCCGCCGACCTCGGCGTCTCCCAGGGCACGGTCCGCAAGGCCCTCGACGAGATGACGGCGCGCAACCTCCTCGTCCGCCGTCAGGGGCGGGGCACCTTCGTCGCCCGGCACGACGAGGCGCGCATCCTGTTCCAGTTCTTCAAGCTCGTCGCCGACGAGGAGGAGCGCGCCTTCCCCGAATCCCGCGTCCTCTCGGTGCGGGTTGAAGCCGCGGGCGCCGCGGCGGGGCCCCTCGCGATCGGGGCCGCCGACCCCGCGATCGCCATCGAGCGGGTGCGCTCGCTGCAGGGGATCGACTGCATCGCCGAGCGGATCGTCCTGCCGGCGCGGCTCTTCCCGGGGCTGGAGGGTCGGGACCTGCCGAACAACCTGTACCAGCTCTTCGCGGCCGAATACGGGGTGACCATCGCCCGGGCGAGCGAGCGCCTCAAGGCCGTCGCCGCCGGCCCGCGGGAGGCGGAGCGGCTCGGGGTCGCCGCCGGCACGCCGCTCCTGTCGATCGACCGCGTCGCCTTCCAGCTCGACGACCGTCCGACCGAGTGGCGGGTCTCCCTCTGCCGCACCGACCGCTTCCACTACCGCAGCGAGCTGCGCTGAGGTTCCGATCCCGGAGGGCCGCCGCGCTTGACGGCGGCGCGGAAGGGGGCGAAGAGCCGCCCATGACGACCCGCATCGAAGCCCGTTTCGCCCGCTGCCGCGCCGAAGGCCGCGCCGCCCTCGCCACCTACTACATGGCCGGCGACCCGGATCCCGAGACCTCCTTTGCCGTGATCGAGGCGCTGCCCAAGGCCGGCGCCGACATCGTCGAGCTCGGGCTGCCCTTCACCGATCCGATGGCCGACGGGCCGGCGATCCAGGCCGCGGGCCTGCGCGCCCTCAAGGCCGGCCAGACCACGGCCAAGACCCTCGAACTCGTGCGCCGCTTCCGGGCGCAGGACGGCGACACCCCGGTCGTCCTGATGGGCTACTACAACCCGATCTACGTCTACGGGGTCGACCGCTTCCTCGCCGACGCCAAGGCGGCCGGGGTCGACGGGCTCATCATCGTCGACCTGCCGCCGGAGGAGGACGAGGAACTGTGCCTGCCGGCCCTGCGAGCCGGGCTCGCCTTCATCCGACTCGCCACGCCGACGACCGACGACCGCCGCCTGCCGGCGGTCCTCGCGAACACCGCCGGCTTCGTCTACTACGTCTCGATCACCGGCATCACCGGCGCCGCGACGCCCGATTTCGGCAAGGTCGCCACCGCGGT
>DATLFZ010000428.1:0-2594 GCA_035540795.1 Beijerinckiaceae bacterium
GCGGCCTGAACCCCCAACTCCGGACCCTCGGGATGAGGCCGGGAAGTGGGACGAAGTGGCCGCTCTGCTGAAGCGTGCGGCCGACCTCCTGAACCGCTCCTAGCCGGAGATCCCCATGAAGACCTTCAACCGCGTTTTCGCGGTGATGGGCGCGCTCGCGCTTCTCACCGCGCTCGCCGTGACCGTCGATGTCGGCCACGCCGCGACTGCCCTGGTGCACGCTTCGGCGTTCGCCGACCCCGCCATGCTCTTCACCGCCTCTGCGGTCGCCGCCGGCGCCAATCCGGACGCCATCAAGGCGAGCGTCGAGAAGCTCATGAAGGGCTGGGAGGACTTCCAGGCCTCCAACGACGAGAACCTGAAGAAGCGGGACGTGCTTCTCGACGAGAAGCTCGCTCGCATCAACAAGGAACTCGACAAGTTCGAGCCCCTGAACCAGACCATCACGGCTCAGCAGGCCGAGGCGAAGAAGCTCGCCGAGGAGCAGGCCGAGATCAAGGCCGGGCTCGAGCGGATCGAGACCGCCGTGAACCGTCCCAAGGCCCCGGCCGAGGCGACGGCGGACCAGAAGAAGTTCCAGGCGTTCTTCGACTGGGCCCGCTACGGCGACCACCGGCAGGACAAGGTGCCGGCGGACCGCCTCAACGTCCTCACGGTGTCCGACGACACCGGCGGCGGCTATCTCTGCCCGCCCGAGTACGTCGCCGAGATCACGAAGGCCGTCGTCGAGCATTCGCCGATGCGCCCCATCGTGCGGGTGCGCTCGACTTCGCAGAAGTCGATGCAGCTTCCGAAGCGGACCGGCGTCTTCGCCGCCCGCTGGACCGGCGAGATCGAGGAGCGCACCGAGACGCAGGGCCTTGCCTACGGCATGGACGACGTGCCGGCCCACGAGATGACTGCGGAGGTCTACATCTCCATGGTCATGCTCGAGGACTCGGCCTTCGACATGGAGGCGGAGCTCCGCATGGAGTTCGCCGAGCAGTTCGGCGTGCTCGAGGGCGCGGCGATCATCTCCGGCAACGCGGTGAAGAAGCCGGAGGGCTTCCTCTCGGCCTCCGGTTCGGCCGCGGTCAACTCCGGCGCGGCGACGACCGTCACGGCGGACGGCATCCTGTCCCTGAAGTACGCGATCAAGACCGCGTACGCCCGGAACGGGACCTTCGTCCTCAACCGTTCGACCCTCGGCTCCATCCGGAAGCTGAAGGATGGCAACGGGCAGTACCTCTGGGCCCCGGGCCTGGCGCAGGGCCGCCCGAACGCCATCGACGGCGACCCCTACGTCGAGGCCCCGGACATGCCGAACGAGGGTGCCGGTGCGAAGTGCATGGCCTTCGGCGACTGGCGCCGGGCCTACACGCTGATCGACCGCCTCGCGATCTCGGTCCAGCGCGACCCCTTCACCCGGGCGAGCGTCGGCCAGATCAAGTTCGTGGCGCGTCGGCGCATCGGCGGTGCGGTCGTGCTGCCGGAGGCCTTCGGCGTCATGACCTGCGCCTAGTAGGCTGCGGCACCCCTGACACCTGACGAACCATGGCCGGGCGGCTGACCCGCCCGGCTCCCGCCATCCCTGAATCCTGGAAGGGAGCACCCCCATGAGGGACCTCCACAACAACGTCCGCATCCTGCGGTCGATCAGCCCGGTCGCGGTGGGCACCACCGGCACCGGCAAGACCGGCGTGGCGGTCGACCGCGCCGGCTACGAGGCGGTCGAGTTCGAGTTCAGCTACGGCGCGATCACGGCGACCAACGCGGTGTTCACCCCGACCGTGCTCGAGGGCGACACGGCCACCGGCTCGTTCACCAGCGTCGCCGACGCCGACCTGATCGGCACCGAGGCGGAGGCGGGCATCGCCGCCGGCGCCCGCACCTCCGGCGTGAACCGGAACGTCACGAAGCGCGTCGGCTACCGCGGCGTGAAGCGCTACGTGAAGGCCAAGATCGTCTCGACGGTCACGGCCGGCACCCCGGTCGGCGCCAACGTGCTGCTGGGCAACCCGGTCCACGCGCCGGTCGCCAACCCGTAAGGGCCGCACCAACCACGGGCTCCGGCGGGCGCCGAACCGCCGGCCGGAGCCTTGGCACACCATCCCCGGGAGGACGGGCATGCTGGAGAACGGCGAGCGACAGGTCGCGCCGACCGTCGAACAGATCCGCGCCGATCATGTGGCGCGCTACCGCTGGGCCGCGCGGACGCTGAAGCCGAGGAGCCATGTGCTCGATCTGGCCTGCGGCTGCGGCTACGGCGCTCACATTCTGGCCGAAGCGGGTCACCGGGTCGTCGCGATGGACCGCGAGGCCGAGGCGATCGCCTACGCCGAACAGCACTACGCCCACCCGAACATCACCTACCGGGTCGCAGACGCGCAGGATGGCGGCGCGCTCCCCTTGGTCGATGCGGTGGTGTGTTTCGAGACACTCGAGCATCTGGAGCACCCCGGCATCCTGCTCAACCGGTTCCGCGGGGTTGCCCCGGTTCTGCTGGCGAGCGTCCCGAACGAGGAGAAGTTCCCGTTCCGGGGCTACAAGTTCCACCACAGGCACTACACCGCGGAGGAGTTCGACAGGCTGCTGGAGGTCGGCGGCTACGAGGT
>DATLFZ010000429.1:0-4181 GCA_035540795.1 Beijerinckiaceae bacterium
GGCCCGCCCCATGACCCCCCTCCCCCTTTCGATCTTCATCATCGCCCGCGACGAGGCCGACCGGATCGGCGACACGATCCGGGCCGTGCGCGCGCTCACGGACGACCTCGTCGTGGTCGATTCCGGCTCGACCGACGGGACGCAGGCCGTCGCCCAGGCCCTCGGCGCCCGGGTGGTCGAGAATCCCTGGCGCGGCTACGGGCCGCAAAAGCGGTTCGCCGAGGACCAGTGCCGGCACGATTGGGTACTCAACCTCGACGCGGACGAGGTGGCGCCGCCCGAGCTCGTTTCCGAGATCCGCGCCCTCTTCGCCGGGGGCGAGCCCGACCGGGACGCCTACCGGGTCCCGATCGCCGAGATCTTTCCCGGCGAGGGCCGGCCCCATCCCTGGGCCTACACCCTGAAGCCGGTCCGGCTCTACCGCCGCAGCCGGGGGCGCTACGCCGCCTCCCCCGTCCACGACCGCGTCGAGCTCGCGCCGGGCGCCCGGGTCGGGCGCCTCGCGGGGGTGTTGCACCACTACTCGGTGCGCTCGCTCGGCGACCAGATCGCCAAGCTCAACCGCTATTCCGACCAGCAGGCGGACGATCTGGAGGAGCGCCGGCAGGCGATCCCGACCTGGCGGGTGTTCGTCGAGTTCCCGGCCGCGTTCCTCAAGGCCTATGTGGGCCGGCGCCACTTCGTGCGCGGCGTCTACGGATTCCTGACCGCGATGAACTACGCGGTGTCGCGCCACCTGCGGGTCGCCAAGCACGTCGAACGCCGCCGCCTCGGCGCCGGCCGCCGCAACGGCGCCGGCGACCCTCCGGTCTGAGCCGATGTCGTGAATGCGGGGACGCGCTCGGTGGCGAGGCGGACGGGCCCGTTGCTCTACTCGACCGTCTCGTCGGCGCGGGCGAGGACCGCGCGGGGGAGGACGAAGTCGAGCGCGCGGGCGGTCTGCAGGTTGAGGACGAACCGGAACTGGGTCGGCCCCTCGATCGGGAGGTCGCCGGGAGGAGTCCCGCGCAGGATCTCCGCGACCTGGAAGGCCGTTCGCGACCGGAGCTCCTCCACGGACGGGCCGTATCCGGCGAGGCACCCCTCCCGGGCCATGAAGTCCCATTCGCACATGGTCGGCAGGCCGAGCCGCGTCCCGGCCCGGGCGATGGCGGCCGCGTCGCGGGCGAAACCCGGCGCGGACATGACGAGGAGCGCCTGCGCGCCGCTCTCGCGGGCGCGTCGGATCGCCTCGTCGTAGTCGCCCGCCGGCCCGACGACGGCGCCTTCGAGCGTGAGCCCGAGCCGGCGCGCCGCCGCCGCGAGGTTCGCCATGCTCACGTCGTGACGGGGCGGCGCGTAGCGCAGGACGGCGATGCGCTGCGCCGACGGCGCGAGTTCGTTGAGGAGCTCCAGCCTCTTGGCGTCGAACTCGTGGGACAGCATCATCTGCCCCGTCACCCGCCCGCCTGGCCGGGCGAGGGTCGCGGCGTAGCCGGCGGCGACCGGATCGCTGCCGATGAAGGACATGACGATCGGGACCTGCGGGTCCGCCGCATGCATCGCCTGGATCGCGAAATCCGACACGGCGATCACCACCTGCGGCCGCGCGGCCGCCAGGTCCCGCGCCAGCGCGTCCATCCGGTCGAGGGATCCGACGCCCCACACCACGTCGAGGTTCTCGCCTTCGGCGAAGCCCCTGCGGGCCAGCTCGGGCAGGACGTGCTGCCGCATGGAGGCCACCGACAGGCCGGTCGGGGTGAGGATGCCGAGCCGGGGGGAGCGGGAATCCTGGGCGGCGGCGTGCCCGAGCAGGGCCGCCATCGCGACGAGGAAAGCGACGAGGCGCTCCATCGGACCCTCCCCCGATCAGAAACCGGCGCGGCGGAACGTATCACACGGGCGCCAATCGGGGGGCCACCTATTCGATGACTTCGTCGGCGCGTGCGAGCAGGCGAGGCGGAGCGACAACTCCCAACCTGTGCGCACTCTTCATGTTGATCACGAATTGGAAGCTTGTCGGCCGCTCGACCGGGAGCGTCTCCGGGCGCTCGCCCCGCAGGATCCGGGCGACGTAATCGGCCGCACGCGCCTGCAGGTCACCGAGACGCGCCATGTACCCTGCGAGGCCGCCGGCCGTCACATAGTCCCGCTGCCCGAACATCGCGGGAATCCCGTGTCGCAACGCGAGATCCGCGATGATCCGGCGCATCGGATAGAACTCCGCGACCTCGAGGACCGATACTCCTGCCACCGCGCTCGAAGGCATGGACCGGAAGGCCCCGGCGAGGCTCTCCTCGTGGGCCGCTGCTTCCAGCGAGACGATCTCGATCCCGAGCAGTCGCGCAGCGCTCTCGATCGCACCGGCACGGTGCCGCACGACGTCTTCGGCCTGACCAGGGGCCGACAGCACGGCCAGCCGCGAAGCGCCCGGCACGAATTCGGAGAGCAGCTCGAGGCGTTTCACCTCGACGTCCAGATCGCGGGTGTTCAGGCCGGTGACGTTTCGGCCGGGGCGCGCGAAGGACTCGACAAGGCCCGCCGCGACGGCGTCCGGAACGAGAAACATGACCACGGGCGTGTCCGGCGCCACCTTCGTCGCAGCACGCGTCTCCCGTACGCCCGTGGAGACGAGGATGTCCGGCCTGTGACGCGCCACCAGCTCCGCGACCGCCGCCTCGAGCAGGTCGGCACGGCCGCCTGCCCGGGTCGCATCGTAGAGGACGGTCTCGCCCTCGACGTATCCATGCGCCTTCATCCGGCCGAAGAACGGTCCCCACCAGCCGTGCAGCGGCGAGCCCTCGCCGATCGGGAGCGAGACGAGCCCCACCCGACGCGCATGCTGTCCGCGCGCAAGGGCAGGCGCGAGCGATGCAGCCGCAAGAGCGAGGAAGGAACGGCGCTTTATCATCGGCTCGCCTCCCGGTCGGCAGCCTACGTCATCTGGTGGAGGTTGGGGAGAGACGCCTGTCCGCATGCCGGCGGGGCCGTGTAGCCCTCCGGGAGGCGCCGGGGTATGCTGGAGCCCCTCAGCCAGGGGTAGATCGTGCGCGACCCGCTTTCGATCATCGCGTTCCGGCTCGGCGGCCGCGAGGTGTTCGGGTGACGCCTTCGGCGGCCGAACCCACCCTCGCCGCCTACGGCGCCGAAGCCGGTGCGGCCGGCGCGACCTCACGGCGGCGCGCCCGCCGCCTCCCCCTGGCGCTCAAGCTCACCGCCGCCTTCCTCGGTCTCGTCACGCTGATCCTGGTGGTGAACGGCGGCCTCAGCCTGTGGCTCAACTACGAGGAGGCGAAGCGCACCGCGCTGCGGGTCCAGCAGGAGATGGCCCACGCCGCGACCGAGCGCATCGACGGCTTCGTCAGCGCCATCGAGAGCCAGATCGGCTGGACCACCCGGCAGGAATGGCGCCGCATCGGGCTCGAGCAGCAGCGCTACGACTTCATCCGCCTCCTGCGCCAGGCTCCGGCCGTGACCGAGGTGTCGTACATCGACGGCGCCGGCCGCGAGCAGCTCAAGGTGTCCCGCCTCGCCCCGGACGTGGTCGGCAGCAACCTCGACCTCGCCGGCGAGCCGCGCTTCGCCCGGGCCGTGGCCGAGCGGGTCTGGTTCGGCCCGGTCTATTTCCGCCGCGGGTCCGAACCGTACATGACGATCGCGGTGGCTCACGCGGGACGCGACGCGGGCGTCACCACGGCCGAGGTCAACCTCAAGCTGATCTGGGACGTGCTGGCGGCGATCCGGGTCGGCAAGGACGGCTACGCCTACGTGGTCGACGCCAACGGCCGGCTCATCGCCCATCCGGACATGAGCCTCGTGCTGCGCGACACCGACCTCTCGCGCCTGCCCCAGGTCGCGGCGGCGATGAGGGCGCCCCGCCCCGCCCGGACCGAACCGGGCGCTGAGGCGGCCAATACCGCCGCCATCGGCCCGGGCCTCGACGGCACCGCCGTCCTGACCGCCCACGACACGATCGGCCGCCTCGGCTGGATCGTCCTGGTCCAGCTGCCGGTGGCCGAGGCGCTGGCGCCGGTCTACGCCTCGCTCGCGCAGACCGGGACCCTGCTGGCCCTCGGCATCGTGCTCGCCCTCGTGGCCGGGACCTTTCTGGCCAGGCGCATGGTGCTGCCGATCCACAGCCTGCAGCAGGGCGCCGAACGCCTCGGCGAAGGCGACCTGTCGCAGCGCATCGCCATCCGCAC
>DATLFZ010000430.1:0-6477 GCA_035540795.1 Beijerinckiaceae bacterium
GGGTGCGCGGGCGCAGGGGCTCCCAGCCGGTCGAGCCCGGCTGGGAGCCCCTGCGCCCGCGCACCCTCGTCGACCGGGTCATCGAGGCGCTCATCGCCGGCGCCGCCCGCGGCCTCATCCTGCCGGGGGACCGCATCGTCGAGACCGACGTGGCCCAGCGCCTCGGCATCAGCCGGGTGCCGGTGCGGGAGGCCCTGCGCATCCTGGAGAGCCAGGGCATCGTCGTGAACGAGCCGTACAAGGGCATCCGGCTGACCCCGGTCACGCCGGAGCGCATCGACCAGCTCATCGAGGCCCGCATCGCGCTGGAGACCACCGCCGCCGCCCGCGCCATCCGGGCCGGCCGCAACGGGGAGGCGGACACCGCCGAGCTCGCCCGCCTCGTCGACGAGCTCGAACTCATGAGCCTGCGCGGGGACGCCTACGGCTTCGCCGCCGCCGACGCCGCCTTCCACCGCGCCATGATGCGGCTGTCCGGCAACGACGTCCTGTGCGAGCTCTGGGAGCCGCTGTCCCGGCAGCTCACGATCATCTTCGGCCTGTCGACCTTCGGCAAGCCGATGCCGGCCATCGTCGACGAGCACCGGGTGCTCACCGCCGTGCTGCGCTCCGGCGACGCGGAGGCGATGGCGCGCGAGCTGCACGACCATATCGCCGTCCAGATCCACCAGGTCGACCTCGCCGGCATCGTCGACCGGCGACGCTCGGAACGGGACCGGGCCGGCATCAACGGAGGAGGGAAGGGGTGAAGGAGGGGCAGGGTACGGCGCTGCCGCCGGTGCGGATCCGCTCGATTTCGGTGGCGCCGCTGTTCGGCGAGAGCCCGAAGGGCGGCTGGTCGGCGGAGATCAAGCCGGAGGACTCGATCCACGCGCTCGTCGCCGTGCACACGGATGCCGGGGTGACGGGCTACGGCAGCGTCTTCACCGACGGCCGCCTCGTGCAAGCGGGCGTGAAGGTGCTCGAGCCCCTGTGGGCCGGCGAGAACGCCCTCGAACCCGAGCGGGTCTGCGAAAAGCTCCACCAGAACACCTTCTGGATGGGCCGCGGCGGGACCCTGACGCACGCGATCAGCGGCATCGACATCGCCCTCTGGGACATCCTCGGCAAGGTCACCGGCATGCCGGTCGGCCGCCTCCTCGGCGGCACCTATCGCACCCGGGTGCAACCCTACTGCTCGCTCCTCATGGAGGAGCCCGCCCGCATGCGCGACGTCGTCGCCGAGTACCGGGCCAAGGGTTTTCGCGCCTTCAAGATCGGCTGGGGCCCGTTCGGGCGCGCAATGGACACCCGCCTCGACGCGGCGATCGTGCGCGCCGCCCGCGAGGGCGCCGGGGACGACGCCAAGCTCTTCGTCGACGCCGGCGCCAGCGACGCGCACTGGCCGCACGGGCTCAAATGGGCCATGCGCACGGCCGAGATGCTGAAGGATTTCGAGGTCGGCTGGTTCGAGGAGGCCCTGCGGCCGGATGCGATCGACGACCATTGCCACCTGCGCCGGGTGAGCCCGGTGCCGATCGCCGGCGGCGAGGTCCTGACCCGGCGCCAGACCTTCATCCCCTGGCTCGCCCGCGGCGCCCTCGACATCGTGCAGCCGGACGTGACCAAGGTCGGCGGCATCAGCGAGCAGCGCCGCATCGCCTGGATGGCCTACGATTTCGGCGTCAAGTACATCGGCCACGGCTGGAACACCGCGCTCGGCGTCGCCGCCGACCTGCAACTCGCGTCCGCCTTCCCCGAGACCGACCTCGTCGAGTTCATCGGCGGCAGCCCCTATGTGGACGGCATCCTGGCGGAGCCTTTCCGCCTCGACGACGAGGGCTACCTCCCGATCCCCGAGCGGCCGGGCCTCGGCGTCGCCCTCGATCCGGACGGGCTCGCCCGCTACACGGGCGACAAGGACGCGTTGCGGCCCTGACCGCGGCGGGCTTTACGCCCGCTTAATTCCGGGCCGGGATCATGGGGCGGCCGGCCGCCCGGGCCGGCGCCCGGCAAGAGGAGACCCGGTTGCGCCTCGATCCGCGCCAGCGGCGCCTGCTCGAAGCGGCCGCCCATTCCGAAATGGGCGCGCTCTGGCTGCCCCGACAGCACGCCAGGCTCTCGGGGGATTCGAGCCACATCTCCGACCTCTCCCGCCGCGGCTTCGTCGCCGCGGCCCCGGTGGACCGGGGGAGCGCCGGCGGGCGCTGGGTCATCACCGAGCTCGGGCGCATCGCGCTCTCGCCGGAGGGACGCTGGGAGCTCTGAGCCCGCGGGTCACGATCGCGCGAGCGGCCGTTCATCCTGGAGTCAGGTTGGGCCGACCATCATCCGCCATCCTCGGCCAGTGCGCGTCGCGCAACGACCATGGAGGCGGCCATGCACGCTTACAACCTCTTCCGTCGCAAGGGAGACACCGATCTCTTCTGCGCCGTGCCGGAGGAATGCGCCGTGCCCGGCTTCCTGCAGGGGCGGTCGTGGGAGTTCAGCGGCCGTCTGAGCGAGCCGCGCTCCGCGCCGATCGGATTCGACGCGCGTGCCGCCACGACCGGCGTGCGCCTGAACGGCTTCTACCTCTTCCAGAGCTTCCCGAAGCACTGAGCCGGCCGCGCCCGCACGAAAAGGGCCCGGTCCGATCGAACCGGGCCGGCGACCGTCCCAGGAGTTCGGGGCGGGCGCACCTACTCGCGTCGCGGGAGGCAACCGATCGGCTTGTGGATAGTTCCCGCGGGACGCAACCAAATCGCCCCTGTGCCGTTCTGGAGTCGAGGCCGCGGATTCCGCCGCGGCCGGAGGCGGCGCTCGTGCGGATGATCGATCTCCCGGCCTTCGGATCGGGGGCCCTTCCCGGGCCCGCCGACGCCGCCGGCCTCGTGCGCATCGGCCGCGCGCTCGGGACCCTCTACGGGGACGCGCTCGCCGCGCCCATTCCCGAGGAATGGGTCGCCCTCCTGCAGCGGCTCGATTCCGCCGCCGACGGGCGGCCGCGCCGCGCGGTCAGCCCGCCCGCTGGCCGACGAGCTCCGCCAGCAGCCGCGCGAGGGCCGGACGCTCCGCCGGCTTCGCCAGCCACGGCACGTCGCCCAGTTCCGGCGGCAACATCGTTCCCGGCCTGAGACCGGAATAGATCGCCAGCGGCACGCCGCGGGCGCGCAGCTCCTTTGCGACGTCGACGCAGGTGCCGTCCTTCACCATCACGTCGAGCAGGGCGAGATCGGGCGTGCGCTCGCGCAGCCACGCGGTCGCGTCCGCATTGGACAAGAACGGTCCCGCCACGCCGAAGCCGGCCTCCTCGAGATAGGCTTCGAGGGACATGCCGATCAGGGCCTGGTCTTCGAGGATGAGGCAGCAGGGGCGGGAGGACGCGGACATCACGGACCCGAACGCGGAAACAAACGAAAAGCCCCGCCGGCTGAGGCTGACCGGCGGGGCGGAATTCCGAAGACGGTTGGACCATCCGCCCTCGTCCGGCGAGATAAGCGTCCGGCCCGGGCGCCCGCATTCACGTGCGTTAAGTCGCCGGGCGGCGCTCGCCGCGCGGAGCCCGGCTCCGCGGCTCGGCGGCGACGGGGGAGAGCCGCGCCCCGCCCGGCAGCTCCTGCAGCAGCCGGCGCTGGAGGTGCGCGGGCAGCTGCAAACCGACGAGCTTCCACGCCCCGCGGGTGAAGCGCAACTCCACCCCGAAGCGCTCGGCGGGCGCGGCGTCGGGCGGGAACGGCATCCGGATCCGGGTGAAGCCCCGGGTCTCCGCCGCCGCGACGAGGCGCAGGAGGGAGCGGGTCCGCGCCCAGGAGCCGTCGCGTCGTTCCGCCGCGCGAGGCTCGCCGGCCCCGGAGGCCTGCGCCGGAGCGCGGGCGTCGCCGAGGATGCGGATCAGCGCCTCCGCGGTCGCGAATCGCGCCACGAAGGGCTCCGCCACGGCGAGGGCGGCGCCGACCGCCATCTGGCGCTCGGGGGCGCCGAGGCGCTCCCCGCCGAGGGCGTCCACATGCGCCCTGACGAGCTCGCGGGTCAGGCTCGTGCGCAACTGGCCGAGGCTCACCCGCGCCTCGATCGCCGCGACGTCCCGGCGCTCGAGATCGTTCGCGAGTCGGTAGAGGGCGACGAAGGGCGACGCCGCGAACCCCACCAGCGCGACGGCGAGGGCGGCGACGAGGGCGATGATCCAGCGAAGGGGGATGACGAGGCTCCCGGGACGCGGCCCGCTGGGGCACGGCTCGCGTGATCCGCCCGGCGGGGCCGGATGTCAACGGCCCCACCGCCTCGGGTCACAGGAGCGTCCGCAGATCCCACAATTCCGGGAAGAACGAGCGCTCGAGGGCGGTCTTGAGGAAGCCGACGCCGGCCGAGCCGCCGGTGCCGCGCCGGTGCCCGATGATTCGCTCGACGGTCTTCATGTGCCGGAAGCGCCATTGCTGGAACCAGTCCTCCACGTCGACGAGCTCCTCGGCGAGTTCGTAGAGGTCGAAATGCGTCTCCGGGTCCCGGTAGATCGACAGCCAGATGTCCCGCACCGTCTCGTCGAACCGGTGCGGCTGCGCGAAGTCCCGCCCGACCACCCGCTCCGGGACCGGGAAGCCGCGGCGGGCGAGGAGGAGAAGGGCCTCGTCGTAGAGGCTCGGCTCGTTCAGCGCCGCCTCGAGCCGGGCGTGGATCGCCGGCCGGTGCCGATGCGCCAGGAGCATGCGCGGATCCTTGGCGCCGAGGCGGAACTCCACGAGCCGGTACTGGAAGGACTGGAACCCGGAGGCCTGCCCGAGGTCGCGCCGGAAGGCGAGATAGTCGGTGGGGGTCATGGTCGAGAGCACGTCCCAGGCCTGGATCAGCTGCTCCTGGATTCGGGTGACCCGGGCGAGGGACTTGAAGGCCGGCGGCAGCTCGTCCCGACGGATGCAGGCCATCGCCGCCTCGAGCTCGTGCGCGACGAGGTTGAGCCAGAGCTCCTGGACCTGGTGGATGATGATGAACAGGTGCTCGTCGTGCTTGTCCGAGAGCGGCTTCTGGGCCGCGAGCAGCGTATCGAGCTGGAGGTAGTCGCCGTAGGACATGCGCTCCGACAGGTCGAGATGCATGTCGTCGCCGACCCGGCTCGTCAGGCCCTCCTCGGCCATGGAACGCTCCTCGCCCCGCGCTTGCCGCCGGGGCATCATCTCATGGATCATCCGTCACGGTAACGCCGGGAGCCGCGCCTGTGTCCCGCAGGGTCCCCCTCGACCTCGCCCACGCCTTCTCGCGCTTTCGGGGCGCGGATCCCGAGCGCCTGCACTTTTCCGCCCACAGCCACCATCTCTGGCCGGACGTGACCCGGGACGCCCAGATCGCCGCCTGGGACGACGCCGCCGCCCTCGTCGACGGCAAGTGGGAATGGATCCTGGGCGACGTCTGGCGCGAGGCGGCGGAGGGGATCGCCCGGCATCTCGGCCTGCCCGATCCCGCGACGCTCGTCCCCGCGACGAACACCCACGAGCTGGTGAACCGGCTCCTGTCCTGCCTTCCCGGCCGCCCGGTCCGGGTGGTGACGAGCGACGGGGAGTTCCACTCCTTCCGGCGCCAGATCGAGCGCCTCGCCGAGGACGGGCTGGTCCAGGTGACGGCGGTTGCGACCGAACCCTTCGCCACCTTCGCCGAACGCCTCGCCGCCGCGGCACGGGAGGCAGACCTCGTCTTCGTGAGCCAGGTGTTCTTCGATTCGGGGCGCGCGCTCGCCGATCTCGACGGCCTCGTCGACGCGGTCGCCGCGCCGGGGCGGCTCGTCGTCATCGACGGCTACCACGGCTTCCTCGCCCGCCCGACCGACCTCTCCCGCATCGCGCATCGGGCCTTCTACATGGCCGGCGGCTACAAATACGCCATGGCCGGGGAGGGGGCCTGCTTCATGCACTGCCCGCCGGGCGTCGCGCCGCGGCCCCGGGACACCGGCTGGTTCGCGAGCTTCGGCGCCCTGTCGCAGAGGCAGCAGGGGGTGCCCTATCCCGAGACGGGCTGGCGCTTCATGGGCGCGACCTTCGATCCGAGCGGTCTCTACCGCCTGCGGGCGGTGCTGCGCTGGCTCGATGCCGAGGGGCTCGACGCGGCGACGATCCACGCCCACGCCCTGGCTTTGCAGGCGCGCTTCCTCGCCGCCACGGCGCAGGCCCCCGTCGGGCCGTTCGCGCCGGAGCGCCTGGTCGTGCCCCCCGGCGACCCGGCCCGGGGCAATTTCCTCACCTTCCGGCACCCCGAGGCCGGCGCCTGGTGCAAGCGGCTGCATGCCCAAGGCATCGTGACCGACGTCCGCGCCGACCGCCTGCGCCTCGGCTTCGGGCTCTATCACCGCGAGGAGGATGTGGATAGCCTCGTCGCCCGCCTGCGCCGGGCATAGCGAGCCGGGGTGTGGCGAGCCGGGGTTGCCCGGCCCCGACCGCCCCTCTATATCGCGGCGGCGGCCCGCGCCGCGCCCTTCGTCTAGCGGTCTAGGACGTCGCCCTTTCACGGCGAAAACACGGGTTCGAGTCCCGT
>DATLFZ010000431.1:0-4788 GCA_035540795.1 Beijerinckiaceae bacterium
GTAGGCCCCGACCCCCATGAAGCCGCCGGTGCCGAGGGAGAGCAGGCCGGCATAGCCGGTGAGCAGGTTCAGCCCGATCGCCGCCAGCGAGAAGATCAGGAACGGGATCAGCACCGCCTGGAGCAGGCAGTCGCTGCCGAAGAAGGCCACCGCATAGGCCGCGGCGATGATCGCGACGAGCCCGATCCGGTCCTCGCGCAGCGGAAAAACCGCCATGTCGGCGGCGTAACTCGTCTTGTATTGGCCGGCCTCGCGGTAGAGCACTTTTGGCCTCGCTACGCTCGGGCGAATGGGGAGTGGCGAATGGCGAATGGTGGGGGGGCGAATGGCGAATGGGGAGTGGCGAATGGGGAATCGTGAACAGCGGTCGAATGCATCACCCTGAACGCTCCAACCACAGCAAACCCTCCCCACTCACTACTCACCATTCGCCACTCCCCATTCCCCATTCGCCATTCGCCTAAACCCTCTCGATGATCTTCTCCCCGAACAGGCCCTGCGGCCGGAACAGGAGGAAGATCAGGGCGATCATGTAGGCGAGCCAGGTCTCGATGCCGCCGCCGAGCAGGGGGCCCCAGTAGAACTCGCCGATCTTCTCGCCCACCCCGATGATGAGCCCGCCGACGATGGCGCCGGGGATCGAGGTGAAGCCGCCGAGGATCAGCACCGGGAGCGCCTTGAGGGCGATGATCTGCAGGGCGAAGGACACGTCCGAGCGGGCGCCCCACATGATGCCGGTGACGAGCGCCACGACGCCGGCGGCGAACCACACGATGACCCAGATCTGGTTGAGGGAGATGCCGACGGAGAGCGCCGCCTTGTGGCTGTCGGCGACGGCCCTGAGCGCCCGGCCGATCCGAGTCTTGGAGAAGAACACGGCGAGCGTGGCGATCATCAGCGAGGCGATGACCGCGGCGGCGATGTCGATGTGCTGGAAGCGCACCCGGCCGCCGCCGATGTCGATGTCGGTGGCGCCGCGGGGCAGGTAGAGCTCGCTCGCGATCATCTGCTTCGGCTCGCCGCCGAAGATGAACTCGCCGAGGCCGATCAGGAAGTAGGTCAGGCCGAAGGTGGCCATGAACAGGATGATGTCGGGCTGATTGACGAGCGGGCGCAGGACGATGCGCTCGACCGCCACCGCCAGCAGAAACATCACGCCGATGGCCATCGCCAGCGCCAAAAAGGCCGGCACGCCGCGCTGGTAGAGGCCGACCAGGGTCAGGGCGGCGAACACCACCATGATCCCTTGCGCGAAGTTGAACACCCCGCTCGCCTTGAAGATCAGCACGAAGCCGAGCGCGATCAGCGCGTAGAGCACGCCGGAGACGAAGCCCTCCCACAGGACCTGGACGAACAGGTCCGGCGCCATCGCCATGGTGGCGAAGGGCTCGACCAGGACTTGATAGAACAGGTTCACCCGCCGCCCCTCAATGCGCCACGCCGAGATAGGCGTCGATCACGGCCTGGTCGCGCTTGACCTCGTCGGGCTTCGCGTCCGCGATCTTGCGGCCGTAATCGAGCACCACCACCCGGTCGGACAGGTCCATGACCACCCCCATGTCGTGCTCGATGAGGGCGATGGTGGTGCCGAACTGGTTGTTCACGTCGAGGATGAAGCGGGACATGTCCTCCTTCTCCTCGAGGTTCATGCCGGCCATCGGCTCGTCGAGGAGGAGGAGCTCGGGCTCCATGGCGAGCGCCCGGCCGAGCTCGACCCGCTTCTGCAGGCCGTACGGCAGCTTGCCGACCGGCACCTTGCGGATCGCCTGGATCTCCAGAAAGTCGATGATCTCCTCGACCGCCTTGCGGTGCTCGACCTCCTCGCGCATGGCCGGGCCGAAGCGCAGGAGCTGCCAGAAGAAGCCCGTGTTCATCTTGAGGGCGCGTCCGGCCATGAGGTTGTCGAGGGTGCTCATGCCGCGGAACAGCGCCACGTTCTGGAAGGTGCGCCCGATGCCGCCGCGGGCCGCCTCGTGCGGGCGCATCTTCGGCCGGGTCTCGCCCTTGAAGGTGATGCGCCCCTCGGTTGGGTGATAGAAGCCGTTGATGCAGTTGAGCATCGAGGTCTTGCCGGCCCCGTTCGGGCCGATGATCGCCCGGATCTCCCCCTTGCGGATGTCGAACGACACGTCGGTGAGCGCCCGCACGCCGCCGAAGCGCAGCGACACGTTCTCGACCGCGAGCAGCACGTCGCCCTTGGAGATGACGGGGGAATCGGGCGCCCTCACGCGGCCTTCTCCAGGACCCGCGCCTCGCCTGCCGGATAGGTCTTCATGTCGCGGATCTTCACGCGGGCGGCGATCACGCCCTTGCGGCCGTCCTCGAAGGTGACCTCGGTGCGGATGTCGGCTTCCTCGGAGCCGTCGTAGAGGGCGCGGATGAGGGGCTCGTAGCGCTCGGCGATGAAACCACGGCGCACTTTGAGCGTGCGGGTGAGCTCGCCGTCGTCGGCATCGAGCTCCTTGTGCAGGATCAGGAAGCGGCGGATCTGGGCCCCGCCCATGCGCGGCTCGCCCGCCAGGGACCGGTTCACCTCGTCCACGTGCTTCTCGATCATGTCGTAGACGAGGGGGTGGCCGGCGAGCTCCTGGTACGAGGCGTAGACCACGTTGTTGCGCTCGGCCCAGTTGCCGACCGCGACGAGGTCGATGTTGACGAAGCAGGTGACGTAGTCGCGCTGATGGCCGAAGGCCACCGCCTCCTTGATGTTCGGGTAGAACTTGAGCTTGTTCTCGACGTATTTCGGCGGGAAGAGCGCGCCGTCGTTGAGGCGGCCGACGTCCTTGGCCCGGTCGATGATGTGCAGGTGGCCGTTCTGGTCGAAGAAGCCGGCGTCGCCCGAGCGCACGAAGCCGTCCGCCGTCTTGGTCTCGGCGGTCTTGTCCGGGTCCTTGAAGTAGCCGAGGAAGACGCCGGGCGAGCGGTAGAGCACCTCGCCGCTGTCGTCGATGCGGATCTCCACCTCCGGCGCCGGCCGCCCGACCGTGTCGGCGCGGATCTCGCCGTCCGGCTGCATGGTGACGTAGACGCTGGCCTCGGTCTGCCCGTAGAGCTGCTTCAGGTTGACGCCGATCGCCCGGTAGAAGCGGAAGATCTCGGGCCCGATCGCCTCGCCGGCGGTATAGCCGACCTTGATCTTGCTCAGGCCGAAGCGGTTCTTCAGCGGGCCGTAGACCAGTGCGTCGCCGAGCCACCACAAGAGGCGGTCGAGCACCGACACGCCCTTCTCGCCGTTGAGAATCCTTTCGCCGACCTTGTTGGCGTGGTCGATGAAGAAGCGGAACATGGCCCGCTTGAGCCGGCCCGCGTCCTCCATGCGCACCATGGTCAGGGTGAGGAGGTTCTCGAACACCCGCGGCGGCGCGAAGGCGTAGGTGGTGCCGATCTCGCGCCGGTCCTCGACCACCGTGTCCGGGCTCTCGGGGCAGTTGACGCAGAGCCCGGCCAGGATCGCCTGCGCGTAGGAGAAGATGTGGTCGCCGACCCAGGCGACCGGCAGGTAGGCGATGATCTCGTCGTCCTCGGTGAGCCGGTCGAAGTCGCAGCCGATCCTGGCCGCCGCGACCACGTTGTCGTAGCTCAGCATCACGCCCTTCGGGCGCCCGGTGGTGCCGCTCGTGTAGAGGATGATGGCGAGGTCTTCCGGGCGGCCGGCGTCGAGCTCGCGGGCGAGGGCCTCCGCCTCGGCCGGGTCCTCGAGCCGGCGGCGGCCCTCCTCGATCGTCTCCGTGATCGGGTGCAGGCGCGCATGGTCGTAGTCGCGCAGCCCCCGCTCCTCGTCGTAGAGCACGTGGGTCAGGGCGGGCAGCTGATCGGAGACGGACAGGAGCTTGTCGACCTGTTCCTGGTCCTGCACCGCCGCGTGGGTGACCTCCGCGTGCGCCAGCACGTAGGCCATCTCCTCGGCGACGGAGTCGGCGTAGACCGGCACCGGCACGGCGCCGAGCCACTGCGCCGCGGCCATGGTCCAGTACATGCGGGGCCGGTTGTTGCCGACGATGGCGATCTTGCCGCCGCGCCCGAGGCCGAGCGCCCGCAGGCCGGCGGCGTAGGCGCGCACCGCGTCGTGGACCTCGCGCCAGGTCCAGCTCTGCCAGATGCCGAGGTCCTTGTGACGCATGGCGACCCGGTCGGGCCGGACCCGCGCATTGCGGGCGATCAGCTTCGGAAAGGTGTCTTCGCGATCGGGCGCGGCCGCACGCGGCGCGCTCGCGCCCTGCGGGGCCTCCCGGCGAGGCGTGTCCTCCCGTGCGGCCAACGGCCTTTCCTCCCGTCCGCCCGCGTTCTTGCGGCGAGCCTTGCAGGCGGCGCGCCCCCCGGCTGCGCCCGCCGCAAGTCTTTCAACCACGGCCGCACGCGGAACGCAACGCGACGGAAGTCGCACGCCGGGACCGGCCGCTCGCCTGTCTTCGGATGGCGCCGGTCCGCGCCTCTGGTAGGATGCCGCAGGGGCATGGTGCCCGGTCGAACGGCATGCGTGCGGTTCTCGCCTCGGTGCTCGTGACGCTCGCCGCCGCGGCGGCGGCGCAGGAGGCGCGCACGGTGCAGGACTGCACCCGCCTTCCCGATCCGGTCCAGGTGAACGCCTGCATCCGCGCCGTCGCGGCCGACCGGCGCGCCCGACCCGCCGCGGCGCCGACCGCGCGGGAGCGCGTCGGGCCGGCGCGGACGGCCCGCGATCCGCCGAAGGGCGAGCCTGCGCAGCGGCGCAGCCGGATCCCGTGAGGCCTACCGGGTCGGGCGCAAAGCCGGCCGGTCCGGCGCGCGCGCCGGGGCGGGTGCGCGGGC
>DATLFZ010000432.1:0-4534 GCA_035540795.1 Beijerinckiaceae bacterium
GGACGAGGTCGCGCGGACGCGCGCCGAGGGTGCGGGCGGCGTCCTCGAGCCCGGCCGAGACCCGATCGAGGCCGGCGGCCATCGACCCGGTCGCGATCGGCAGGAAGCGGATCACGTAGGCGGTGATCACCGCGAGGGAGGAGCCCATCACGACGAGGCCGAGCCGCTCGCCGGTGAGCGCGCCCCACACCGCGTTGAGCGCCCCGTCGACGAGGGCGAGGGGGCCGAGAAGGCCGAGCGCGAGCACAGTCCCGGGCACGGCGTAGCCGAGGCCGACCACGAAGGCGAGGACGTCGATCGCCTTGCGGCGGGCGAGGCGGGAGGCCGTCACCACCACGAGGCCGAGGGCGAGCGCGCCGAGGGTGCCGCCGAGGGCGAGAGCGACCGTCGTCGCCGCATGGCCGAGAAAGCCGGCGTCGATCTGGCTCCACAGACCCCGGGAAAACACCTCGCCGAGCAGGAAGCCGGCCGGGAGCAGGAAGCCGAGGAAGACCGGCGTCGCGCAGGCGAGGAAGGCCACAAGGCCGCCGAGGGGCGGCAGCGCGGTCGGCTGCGCCGTCCGGCAGCGCTTGGCCGAGACCGTGTAGCGGCGGTCGCGCCGGCCGCGCCGCTCGAGCCAGATGAGCGCGATCACCACCACCAGCATGGCGCAGGCGATCTGCGCCGCGCCCGGCAGGCTGCCCCGGTTGAGCCAGGTCGTGTAGACCGAGACGGTCAGCGTGCGCACGCCGAGATATTCGCTCGCGCCGATGTCGTTGAGGGCCTCGAGCAGCGCGAGCGCGAGGCCGACCGCGAGGGCCGGGCGCGCCAGCGGCAGGGCGACGGCGCGGAAGAGCTCGAACCGGCCGGCGCCGAGGGTGCGCGCCACCTCGATCATCGAGGCGCTCTGGGTGAGGAACATGGTCCGGGCGGCGAGGTAGACGTAAGGGTACAGCACCACCGACATCACCAGGATGGCGCCGGACAGCGACCGGATCTCCGGGAACCAGTATTCGGCCCGGGTGGCGTAGCCCATCGTCTCGCGCAGCGCCCGCTGCACCGGCCCGGCGGCGTCGAACACCTCCACGTAGACGTAGGCGGTGATGTAGGTCGGGACCGCGAGCGGCAGGGCGAGAAGCCAGGCGAGCCGGTCGCGGCCGGGGAAGCGGTGGACCGTGACGAGCCAGGCGGTGCCGATGCCGATCCCGCCGGCGAGCACGGCCACGCCGGCGAGGAGAAGGGCGGTCTCCGCGAGCGCCGGCGGCAGCACGTCGGCGACGAGGCGGCCCCACAGGGTCGCGTCGCCGCCGACCGCGGTCAGCGCCAGGGAGAGGAGCGGCGCGAGGATCAGCCCCGCCGTGCCCGCGAGCACGGCGATCGACCAGCGCGGGGCGCTGCCGAAGGTCCGGCGCCGCCAGGGCGCCGGGGCGGCGGGGACCCGCGCGAGCATCAGCGGTCGAAGGCGACCTTGTCGACGAGCTCGCTCGCCTTGGCCCGCTGCCTGGCGTAGTCGGCGACGGCCATCGGGTCGGCCTCGAGCGCGCCGAAGGACTTCACGAGCTCGTTCACCGGCACGCCCGGGCGGACCGGGTACTCGTAGTTCACGTCGGCGAAGACGCGCTGCGCCTCCGGCGAGGTCATGAATTCCAGGAGTTTTATCGCGTTGTCCCGGTTCGGCGCGTGCCGGGCCACCACCATGCCCGAGACGTTGATGTGGGTGCCGCCGCCCTCGAACCGGGGCAGGATCACCCTGATGGCGTCCGCCCATTTGCGCTGCTCGGGGTTGGTCCCGCTGCGCATCAGGCCGACATAGTACTGGTTGCCGAGGCCGATGTCGCACACGCCGGCGCCGATGTCCTTGGCCACGTCCCGGTCGCCGCCGGAGGGGCGCTTGGCGAGGTTCGCCCTGACGCCGCGCAGCCATTCCTCGGTGCGCGCCTCGCCGTGCTTCTGGATGAAGGCCGCGACCAGCGCGATGTTGTAGGGGTGCTGGAAGGAGCGGGTGCAGATGCGGCCCTTCCACTTCGGGTCCGCCAGCTCCTCGTAGGTGATCGCGTCCTGGCCGACCCGGTCCTTCGAGGCGTAGACCGTGCGGGCGCGCAGCGACAGGCCGAACCAGCGCCCCTCCGGGTCGCGGTACCGGGCCGGGATGTTCTTCTCCGCCTCCGCCGACTTCACCGGCTGAACGATGCCGAGGTCCACCGCCTCCTGCAGGCGGCCGATGTCCACGGTGATGAGCACGTCGGCCGGGCTGTTGGCGCCCTCGGCCCGGATGCGCTCGGCGAGGCCCTGTTCGGAGAACAGCGCGTTGACCTTGACGCCGGTCTTCTTCGTGAACTCGTCGAGGGTGGCCGAATAGAGGCCCGGCTCGCGGTTGGTGTAGACGTTGACGACCCCCTGGGCCGTGGCGGGAAGGCTCGCGACGAGGGTCGCGGCCGCGGCGGCGCCGAGCACGGCGCGGCGGGTGAGTTGGTCCATGTCGTCCTCTTGTGCCGAACGCGGGGTCAAGGTCCGCGACGGAAGCCGCCGGTCCGGCAGCGCGGCGGAGGAAACACGTGGGGGAGGGTGGCGTCAACCCGAAAACTCAATCGGATCAATAGTTTATAGGGCTTCTAAAGTGGAGCCGCTCCAAACTGTCCGGGCTCAGGGCGCGGGCTCCGACGGCTCCGCCTCCGCGCCGGCGGAGGGCACTGGCGCGGGCGGCGGCGGGGCGGCAGGGGCACGAATCCTCGTCCAGGGCCGGCGCTCGTCCTTGCCCCTCGCCGTGACGACCTGCGGCCCCGCCTGCGTCCAGCGGAGGGCGACGGCCCCGTGCCCGGCCAGGAACGGCGCGTCGAACACGAGCGCGGCGCAGTCGGGCGGGGCCCGCAGCCGGCTCACCACCACGGCGGCGCGGGCGCAGTCCTCGGCGAAGGCGCGGCGGTCGGCGACGACCGCGACCGTCCGCGGGCCGGTACCGCCGACGCAGCCGAGCGGGTCGCAGCGGACGCCGGCCCGCAGGTCCGGGTCGTCCGGCTCGCGGGGATCGCCGTCCGCCTTCAGCCACTGCCCGATCACGAAGGCGGAGCTGCGGCCCACGACCATGAGGCCGGTGGGGCCGCGCAGGGCCGCCCCGGCGCCGGTCCGGTCGACATAGAGGTCGGGCCGCCACGGGGTCGCGGCGAGCCAAAGGCCGAGGGCCGCCGGGGCCAAAGCCGTCCAGCGCAGGGCCGAAACGAACAGGGTCGCGGCCACGAGCGCCAGCGCGAGGAGGCCGAGCGCCGCCGCGCCGAAGGCCGGCACCGGCACGGTGGCGCCGGCGAGGCCGCTGACGAGGTCGGCGACGGCGAGCACCGCTTCGAGGCCGAGCCCCATCATCCGCCAGAGAGGCCGGTCGAGCCCGAAGGGGTAGGCGAGGGCGCCGAGGACCGCGAGCGGCATCACCGCGAGGGAGACCACCGGCAAGGCGAGGAGGTTGCCGAGGAGCCCCAGCGGATAGGCGGTGTGGAAGTGGTAGGCGGCGAACGGTGCGGTGGCGAGGCTCGCGACCACCGTCGTCGCCGCGAGCCCCTGCACGGCCCGGAAGACCCGTCGCACGGGCCAGGGCACGAAACCCGCATCGGGCTCGACGGGACGGGTGCGGGCCCATTCGGCCGCGGCGATCAGGCCGGCCACGGCGGCGTAGGACATCTGGAAACTCGGCCCGAGCAGGGCCTCGGGCTCCCGGGCCAGCACGACGAGCGCCGCGAGGGCGAGGTTGCGCATGCTGAGCGCCGGGCGGTCGAACAGGACGGCGCCGAGCATGATCAGGATCATGATGAGCGCCCGCTCGGTCGAGACCGCCGCGCCGGAGAAGACGCAGTACGCCCCCGCCCCCGCCATCGCGGCAACGGCGGCGATCTTCTTGATCGGCAGCGTGAGGGCGAGGGCGGGGGACAGCGCGAGGAGGGCGCGCACGAGCCAGAAGAAGGTGCCTGCCGCGAGCACCATGTGCAGGCCGGAGATGGCGACGATGTGAAAGATGCCGGCGCCGCGAAGCGCCGCGCTCGTCTCCTCCTCGACGAGCCCGCGCTTGCCGGTGACCAGCGCCGCGGCGAGGGCGCCCGCCTGGCCGCCGATGGCGGCGGCGATGCGCTGCGCCACGTCGTTGCGGGCCCGGTCGACCGCCGCCGCGAGCGCGAGCCACCGGTCCGGCGGATGCGGCGGCGGCCGGACCTCGGGCGCGCCGAGGACCGATCCGACCGCGCCGAGGCCGCGAAACCAGGCGTCGCGACCGAAATCGTAGCCGCCCGGGCGGGCCGGCTCCGGCAGCGGCAGGAGCCGGGCCCGTACCGCGACGAAGGCGCCGGCTTCGACCGCCGCGGCGCTCGTGACGCGGACCCGCCGCGGCCGCTCCGCCGGCGCGACCCCCGCCATCTCGTGGACCCGCAGGACGAAGCGGACGCCGGCCTGGCCGCCGATGGCCGCGGCGATGCGCTGCGCGACGTCGTTGCGGGCCCGGTCGACCGCCGCCGCGGTCGAAGCCGGCGCCTTCGTCGCGGTACGGGCCCGGCTCCTGCCGCTGCCGGAGCCGGCC
>DATLFZ010000433.1:0-12162 GCA_035540795.1 Beijerinckiaceae bacterium
CACGCTCACCCGGCCCGGGATCGCGATCTCAGCCATGGAGCCGGGCTCCTTCCGGATCGTAGAACACCGGCGAGACCACCGTGACGGCGACCGCGTCCTTCGGCCCAGGCACGTGCAGCGTCTGGCCCACCCGGGCGCGCCCGTCCTCGACGAGGGCGAGGGCGATGGAGCGGCCGAGCGCGGCGCTGCGGTAGGACGAGGTGACGTGGCCCAGCGCGTGGGTGCCCGGGTGGGCCAGACGCTGCACGTGCCGGGGCCGAAGGACGCGATCGCCGTCGCGGTGGTCTCGCCGGTGTTCTACGATCCGGAAGGAGCCCGGCTCCATGGCTGAGATCGCGATCCCGGGCCGCGTGAGCGTGGCCGATGCGGGCCCCTCCGGGCGCCTCGTCCTGCGCGGGCCGGAGGCGATCGGACGGGCGGCCGCGCAGGCCCTCGGCCTCGAGCCGCCGCCCCTCAACCGCGCCGCCGCGGCGGACGAACACGCGATGCTGCGCCTCGGCCCCGACGAGTGGCTCCTGCTCGCGCCGCCCGCGGCCTCCGGCCTCGCCCATCGGGTGAGGCAGGCGCTCGGGGACGCCCCGCACGCCCTCGTCGACGTGAGCCAGCGCCAGGTCGCCTATCTCGTGACCGGGCCGCGGGCCGCCGACCTCCTCGCCGCCGGCTGCCCCCTCGACCTCGACGCCTTTTCCGTCGGTACCGCCACCCGCACCCTTCTGGGCAAGGCCGAGATCGTGCTGTGGCGGACGGAGGAAGCTTGGCGCCTCGAGGTCGCCCGCTCCTTCGCCCTCTACGCCCTCGCCTTCCTCCGCGAGGCCGCCCGCGAGCACAAGGCGGGGTGAGGGGGCGCCCGCCCGAGCGCTCGCTCCGAAAACGGGGGCGAGCACCCCGTCCTGTCATTCCGGGGCGCCCCGCAGGGGCGAGCCCGGAACCCATGCACACACGCGGAGGGGAATGAGGCGCGGCGCCGGTGCGTTCCTCATGCAACCCTCGTGTTCATGGGTTCCGGGCGCTCGCTGCGCTCGCCCCGGAATGACTGGGGTGCGGGCGGAGGCGCGCGCCTCCGCCCGGCCGCCTCACTTCGGCTGGGCCTTGGCCTCGTAGCGCTTCGACCACTCGGCCAGGATGCGCTCGCGGTTCTGCGCCATCCAGGAGAAGTCGTTCTTGATCATCATGCGCTCGCCCTCCGGCGGGTAATGCGGCGGGGCCGCCTTCACGTCCGGGTGGGCGACGAGGGCGTAGTACTTGGCGTAGAGCTCGTTCGCCTTGCGGGAGGCCGAGAAGTCGGCGAGCTTCTTCGCCGCCTCTAGGTTTTTGGTGCCGCGCACGATCGCGGTCGCCTCCATGTCCCAGCCGACGCCCTCGCTCGGGATCACGATGTCGATCGGGGCGCCCTTGGCCTTCTCGCTCGCCGCGCGCATGTCGAAGCCGATGCCGACGAGGCGCTCGCCGCGGGCCGCCTGGACGCAGGGCGCCGAGCCCGAATGGGTGTAGACGGCGATGTTCTGGTGCAGGTCGTCCATGAAGCGCCAGGCCTTCTCCTCGCCCATGACCTGGAGCCAGGCCGCGATGACGAGGTAGCCGGTGCCGGACGAGGCCGGATGCGGCATCACCACCTGGCCCTTGTATTCGGGCTTGACGAGGTCGGCCCAGGAGGTCGGCCGCGTGGCCTTGGCCTTCGCCCCTTCGGCGCTGTTGTAGCAGACGACGGCGAGCCAGGCGTCCATGCCGGTCCAGGTCGTCGGCGGGTCGGGATCGCGGAACTGGGACTTGAGCTCCTTGAGCCCCTTCGGCTCGTAGGGTTCCAGCAGGTTCGCCTGCTCGAACAGGAGCAGGCTCGTCGCCGCGAGACCCCAGATCGCGTCGGCGCGGGGATTGTCCTTCTCGGCCAGGAAGCGGGCCGTGATGACGCCGGTGGAATCCCGCACCCAGGAGATTTCCACGTCCGGGTTCTCGGCCTCGAAAGCCTGCTTGTACGGCCCGAGCTGGTCGTTCTCGATCGCCGTGTAGACGGTGATCCTGGTCTTCTGCGCCGCGGCGCCGAAGCCGGACAGCGCCAGCGCCAAGGCGGCGCCGAGCGTCCACGCGAGTGTCCTGTTGATCATGGGTTCCCCTCCGTCGCCGGTCTGCCGCCGACGCTTCATTGAAGTCCGTTTCCGTTGCGCTGTGAAGCCGGGGCCTGCGGCCGACGGCCGGGCGGCTTGACGGCGGGCGCGCCATCCCCCAAGCCGTTCCGCTCACCCAGGCCCGAGGACGCCGCCATGGCCAGGAACCGCAAGTACCGCATCGCCGTGATCCCCGGGGACGGGATCGGCAAGGAGGTGGTGCCGGAAGGCGTGCGCGTGCTCGAGGCGGCCGCCAAGGCGCACGGGTTCGAACTCCAGCTCGACTGGTTCGACTTCGCCTCGTGCGACTACTACCTCGCCCACGGCCGCATGATGCCGGAGGACTGGAAGGAGCGGATCGGCTCGCACGACGCCATCTATTTCGGCGCGGTCGGCTGGCCGGCCACGGTCCCGGACCACGTCTCCCTCTGGGGCTCGCTGATCCTGTTCCGGCGCGAGTTCGACCAGTACGTGAATCTCCGCCCGGTCCGGCTCATGCCGGGCGTCCGGTCGCCGCTCGCCGACCGCAAGCCCGGCGACATCGACTTCTGGGTCGTGCGCGAGAACACCGAGGGCGAGTATTCGTCCATCGGCGGCCGGATGTTCCCGGACACCGAGCGCGAGTTCGTGGTGCAGGAGACGGTGATGACCCGGCTCGGAGTCGACCGGGTGCTGCGTTTCGCCTTCGAGCTCGCGCAGAGCCGGCCGAAGAAGCACCTGACCTCGGCGACGAAGTCGAACGGCATCTCGATCACCATGCCGTACTGGGACGAGCGGGTGGAGGCGATGGCCAAGAGCTACCCGGACGTGCGCTGGGACAAGTACCACATCGACATCCTGACCGCGCATTTCGTGCTCAACCCGGACCGGTTCGACGTGGTGGTCGCCTCGAACCTGTTCGGGGACATCCTGTCCGACCTCGGGCCCGCCTGCACCGGCACGATCGGCATCGCGCCGGCGGCCAACATCAACCCGGAGCGCACCCACCCGAGCGTGTTCGAGCCGGTGCACGGCTCCGCGCCCGACATCGCCGGCCAGGGCATCGCCAACCCGATCGGGCAGATCTGGTCCGGCGCCATGATGCTCGACCACCTCGGCGAGCCGGAGGCGGGGGCCGCCGTCGTGAAGGCGATCGAGCGGGTGCTCGCCGAGCGGACGCTGCGCACCCGCGACCTCGGCGGCAACGCCGACACGGTCGCCTGCGGCAAGGCGGTCGCCGACGCCCTCTGAACCCGCTTGTGAGCTGCGGGTTGCTCCTCTAGAGCGACCGCGCAGGCCAGGGCCCGTCCGTGGAATATTTTTCGAGCCAGTTCTTCGTCGCCGTCCTCCAGATCATCTGGATCGACATCCTCCTGTCCGGCGACAACGCGGTCGTCATCGCGCTCGCCTGCCGGTCGCTGCCGCCCCGCCAGCGGCGCATGGGCATCGTGCTCGGGGCCGGCGCCGCGGTCGGCCTGCGCATCGTCTTCGCGATCTTCATCACCTTTCTGCTGGCCGTGCCCTACCTCAAGCTCGTCGGCGGGGCGCTCCTGTTCTGGATCGCGGTCAAGCTCGCCCGGGGCGAGGACCACGAGGAGAAGGACATCGCCGCGAGCGACAGCCTGTGGAAGGCGGTGCGCACCATCGCCATCGCCGACGCGGTGATGAGCCTCGACAACGTGGTCGCCATCGCCGCCGCGGCGCGGGGCCACGTGGAACTGTTCATCTTCGGGCTGCTCCTGTCGATCCCGCTGATCGTGTTCGGCTCGACCATGATCATGGCGCTGATCGCCCGCTTCCCGATCTTCGTCTGGGCCGGCGCGGCGCTGCTCGGCTACATCGCCGCCGAGATGCTGGTCGGCGACCCGGCGCTGCTCGGCTGGCTCGCCGCCAATGCGCCGGCCTACGTGGTCCCGGCGCCGGCGGATCCGAGCGGCTGGACGGTCACCAAGCCGATCCACTGGGGCGCGGCGGTGCTCGGCGCCCTCGTCGTGATCCTGCTCGGCCTCCTGCTGAAGCGCCGGGCGGAGCACGAGGCCGCCGCCCGCGGCTGAGTCAGCGCAGGTTGCGGGTCTTGAGCGCCCGCTCCCAGGCGAGCGCCTGGGCGACGATGGCCGGCAGGTCGTCGTGGCGCGGGCGCCAGCCGAGCGTCTCGCGGATGCGGTCGGCCCGGGCGACGATCGCGGCCGGGTCGCCCGGCCGGCGCGGGGAATAGCGCACGGGGAAGTCGACGCCCGAGACCCGCTTCACCACCTCGATCACCTCGAGCACCGAATAGCCGCGCCCGTAGCCGCAATTGAGGGTCAGGCTCTCGCCGCCGGCGCGCAGATGGGCGAGCGCCGCCATGTGGGCCTCGGCGAGGTCGGTGACCTGGATGTAGTCGCGCAGGCACGAGCCGTCCGGGGTCGGGTAGTCGGTGCCGAACACCTCGATGTGCGGCCGGTCCCCGAGCGCCGTCTGGGCTGCGACCTTGATCAGGTGGGTCGCCTGCGGGGTGGACTGGCCGGCCCGGCCGCGGGGATCGGCCCCTGCCACGTTGAAGTAGCGCAGGGCGACGAAGCGCAGGTCGTGGGCGGCCGCCGCGTCCGCGAGCATCCACTCGGTCATCAGCTTGGAGCGGCCGTAGGGCGAGACGGGCGCCGGCGGCTCGTCCTCGGGCACCGGAATGCGGCGGGGCTCCCCGTAGACCGCCGCGGTCGAGGAGAAGATGAAGCGGCGCACCCCCGCCTTCACCGTCGCCTCGATCAGGGCCCGCGACTTGACCGTGTTGGCGAGGTAGTAGCCGAGGGGGTCGGCGACCGAATCCGGCACCACGATCTTGGCCGCGAAATGAGCCACCGCTTCGATGGAGCGCTCGCGCAGGACCCGCCCGACGAGCTCTGGGTCGCCCACGTCGCCGCGCACGAGGATGACCTCCGGCGGCAGAACCCAGTCGAAGCCGGTCGAGAGGTCGTCGAGGACGACCACCTCCTCCCCGGAGTCGAGGAGCGCCAGCACCATGTGGCTGCCGATGTACCCCGCCCCGCCCGTCACCAGCACCGCCATGGGCGCCTCCCTCCGTTCGCGCGAGCGTTACGGCGCAGCTTTTCAGGGCCGGTTAAGGGGGTTCGGCCCACAAGCGCCTCTCTGCAACTCCGGTTAAAGCTTCGTCGTTGTCCCCCGGCCCCGCTCGCAGGTCCCCCATGAAGCGCATCCGCAAAGCCGTCCTCCCCGTCGCCGGTCTCGGCACCCGCTTCCTGCCCGCCACCAAGGCGGTGCCGAAGGAGATGCTGACCATCGTCGACCGGCCGGTGGTGCAGCACGTGGTCGACGAGGCCAAGGCCGCCGGCATCGAGCACTTCGTGTTCGTGACCGGCCGCAACAAGGGCGTGATCGAGGACCATTTCGACATCGCCTACGAGCTCGACCGCACCCTGCAGGAGCGGGGCAAGACGAAGGAGTTCGAGGCCCTCCAGCGCGACCTCCCGGCGGCGGGGGCGACGAGCTTCACCCGCCAGCAGGCGCCCCTCGGCCTCGGCCACGCGGTCTGGTGCGCCCGCGACATCGTCGGCGACGAGCCCTTCGCCCTCCTCCTGCCGGACATGCTGCACCACGGCGAAAAGCCCTGCCTCGCCGAGATGATCGAGGCTTACGACCGGCACGGGGGCAACCACATCGCCGTCTCCCCGGTGCCGGAGGACCAGACCCACCAGTACGGCATCGTCGGCGTCGAGGACGCGAGCGCCAAGGTCTCGCGCATCACCGGCATGGTCGAGAAGCCGCCGAAGGGCACGGCCCCGTCGAACCTCCACATCACCGGCCGCTACATCCTGCAGCCGTCGATCTTCGAGCTCCTCGAGAACCAGGAGCGCGGGGCGGGCGGCGAGATCCAGCTGACCGACTCGATGATCCGGCTGTCGCAGCGGGAGCCGTTCTTCGCGGTCCGCTTCGACGGCGCGATCTACGACGCCGGATCGAAGCTCGGCTTCCTCCTCGCCAACGTCGCCTACGCCCTCGCCCGTGACGACCTCGGGCCGTTCCGGGCGGAACTCGACGCGCTCCTCGCCCGTCAGCGCTGAAGCCGCAGGCCGATCAGGAACACGTTGGCGGTGTAGTCCGAGCCCGGCGTCGAGCTCTTGAGGCGCTCGTGGGTGAAGCTCGCCCGCAGCGCCAGCGAGCGGGTGAGCCGATAGTCGAGCCGGACGCTGCCGGCCTTGACCTCCTCCTTGAGGAAGACGCCTCGGTAGTCCCGGTCCGTGTACGAGGCCGCGAGCGTGACGCTGAGATTGCGGCGCAGGTCGTGCTGGACCTCGAGCGCCGCCGTGCGGGCGAGCGCCCCGCTGGCGTTCGGGATGGTCGTGTCCTCGATCAGGCTCTGGCCGCGCAGCCGCACCGTGGTGAGCGGGGTCGCCGACCAGACGAGCGCCGCCTCGGCGACCGGGCCGGTGATGTCGCGCAGGCGCGGATCCTCGTAGCGCCGCCGCTGGAAGCCGGCCGAGGCCTCGCCGGTGAGGGTGCGGGTGATCTCGAAGGTGGACCCGACCCGGGCGCCGAAGCCGTCGGAATCCCGGCGGAAACCGGAGCGGTCGATGCGCTCGTCGTGCACGCGGGTGTCGGCGAGGGCCTCCACGAAGGGGGACACGCCGGGGGTGAGCTCGTAGGCCGCCCGCAGCCGCGCCCCGTACTGGGTGCGGTCGCGGTCGCTCTGGTCGAGGATCGACCCGTCCGTGAGGCGGGCGCTCTCGTAGACGTTGCGGTCGATGCTGCCGCGCAGTCCGACCGAGAGCCGGTTGAACCGGTGGGTCACGCCGGCGGAGGCGCCGCCGGTGACGATGAGGGGCCGTTCCGACGCGTCGACGCCGAGTTCGGGGCTGCCGGGCCGCTCCGTGTCGAGGCGGAAGCGGCCGTCGAGGTCGATGCGGGTGTCGCGGGTGGCGTCGAGGCGAAGCGCCACGCGCCCTTCCGCGTCCGGGCGGTCGGCCCCCTTCACGTCCGGGTAGAAGCTGTAGCCGCCGCGCAGGAACGCGGTGAACTCGTGGGTCGACCAGTCGCTGCGGAACAGGAGGTCCGCGTCGGTCCGGTAGACGCGCGAGCCGCGGGCCGGCGCGGCGACCCGGTTCGGGTTCGAGTCCCAGCCGACGCTCTGCTCGACCCCCGGCACCACGACGAGGGTGCCGAGGCGCAGCCCGAGTGGGGCGTAGGGGTCCTCCTCGACCGGGCGGCGCCGGCGCGGGACGACGAGCGGCTCGGCGGGCTCCGCCAGCGCCGCGACCGGCGCGCGGACCTGGCCGCGGAACGGACGTTCCGGGATGGCGCGCAGGGGCGGCCGCACCGGCCGGGCGGTCGGCGGCGGACGGGCGGGGCGCGGCGGGCGAATCCGCATCGGCGCCGGTTCGGCGATCGTGCCCCGGATGCCGAGGGGTTCCGGCGCCTCCGCTTGGGTCTGCGCCGAAGCGGGAGCGAGCGGAATCGCGGCGCCGAGCGCAAGGGCGCAGGACAGGATCGGCAGGATCGGCCGCTTCGGGGTCACGGGCCGGGTTCGCTCCGCGCTCTCCGCCGGCGGCGGATCGGTTAACGGAGCTAAAACGATTGTGGTTAACGGCGGGTAAGCGCGGGCGGGACCCCGCCGGGGTCGCGCCGGCCCCGGCCCCGTGCTAGAGGCGCCCCATGGGCCTGCCCGATCGCAAACCCGACCCGTCGGCCGGCGCCGTCGCCTCGGCCCTGCGCACGCTCTCTGCCGAGCGGGACGGAATCGCGATCCTGATGGACGCGATCGGCAACGGCCTCGGCGCGCCCTTCGCCGCGGCGGTGGCGCTCATCGCCGCCGCCCCCGGCCGGGTCATCGTCACCGGGATGGGCAAGTCGGGCCATGTCGGGCGCAAGCTCGCGGCGACCCTCACCTCGACCGGCACCGCGGCCTATTTCGTCCATCCCGGCGAGGCGAGCCACGGCGACCTCGGCATGATCCGGCCGGACGACGTCATCGTGGCCCTCTCTTGGTCGGGGGAGACGGGGGAACTCTCCGACCTCATCGCCTATGCCAAGCGCTTCCGGGTCGCCCTCGTGGCGATCACCGCGCGGCCGGATTCGACGCTGGGCCGGGAGGCCGACGTGTGCCTCGCCGTGCCGAACGCGCGGGAGGCCTGCCCGAACGGGCTCGCCCCGACCACCTCGACGACGATGCAGCTCGCCCTGGGCGACGCCCTCGCCATCGCGCTCCTCGAGACCCGCGGCTTCTCGGCGAGCGATTTTCGCGTCTATCACCCGGGCGGCCGGCTCGGCGCCCTCCTGAAACAGGTCCGGGACGTGATGCATGCGGGCGACCGGCTGCCGGTGGTGCCGCTCGGCACCGCCATGGCGGACGCCGTCGTCGTGCAGAGCGAGAAGGGCTTCGGCTGCGTCCTCGTGGTCGACGGCACGGGCCGCCTCGCCGGCATCGTCACCGACGGCGACCTGCGCCGGCACATGAGCCCGGACCTCCTCGCCCGCACCGTGGACGAGGTCATGACCCGCGACCCGAAGGCGGTCGCCCCCGACATGCTGCTCGCCGAGGCCCTCGAATTCGTCGAGACCCGCAAGGTCGCCGCCCTTCCGGTCGTCGCCGACGGCCGCCCCGTCGGCCTCGTGCACGTCCTCGACCTGCTCCGCGCCGGCGCGGCCTAGGGACGGGCGAGGCCTCAGGCCTGGTCCAGGCCGTAGAGGGAGTGCAGCGTGCGCACCGCGAGCTCCGTGTAGGCGGCGTCGATGAGCACGGAGAACTTGATCTCCGAGGTCGTGATCGCCCGGATGTTGATGCCCTTCTCGGCGAGCGCCTTGAAGGCCCGGGCGGCGACGCCGGCGTGGCTGCGCATGCCGACCCCGATCGCCGACACCTTCACCACGTCGGTCGCGCCCTGGAGATCGGCGAAGCCGATGCGCTCGCGCTGGCTGTCGAGGATAGTGCGGGCCCGCTCGTACTCGGCCGCCGGCACCGTGAACGTGATGTCGGTCGTCGCCTGGTCGCCCGAGACGACCTGGATGATCATGTCGACGTTGATGTTGGCGTCGGCGAGCGGCACGAAGATCGCCGCCGCGACTCCGGGCTTGTCGGCGACGCGGCGCAGCGTGATCTGGGCCTCGTCCTTGGAATAGGCGATGCCGGTGACGATCTGCTGTTCCACGATGTCCTCCTCGTCGCAGATGAGGGTGCCCTGCTTCGGGTCGGCCGGGTCGTCGAAGCTCGAGCGGACGTAGGTCGGCACCCGGTGCAGCATGGCGAGCTCGACCGAGCGCACCTGCAGCACCTTGGCGCCGAGGCTCGCCATTTCGAGCATCTCCTCGAAGGCGACCCGGTCGAGCCGGCGGGCCTTCGTCACGATGCGCGGGTCCGTGGTGTAGACGCCGTCGACGTCGGTGTAGATGTCGCAGCGGTCGGCGCCCAGCGCGGCGGCGAGCGCCACCGCGCTCGTGTCCGAGCCCCCGCGGCCGAGGGTGGTGACGCGCCCGCTCTCCCGGTGCACGCCCTGGAAGCCGGACACCACCGCCACCTCCCTGTCGCGGAAGCCGCGCAGGATGCCCGAGCCGTCGATGTCCTGGATGCGGGCCGAGCCGTGCGCCTCGTTCGTGTAGATCGGGATCTGCCAGCCCTGCCAGGAGCGTGCCGGCAGGCCCATGTCGCGCAGGACGATGGCGAGCAGCCCCGAGGTGACCTGTTCGCCGGAGGCGACGACGACGTCGTACTCGGCCGGATCGTGGAGGGGAGCCGCCTCCTTGCACCAGCCGACGAGCTCGTTGGTCTTGCCCGCCATGGCCGAGACCACCACGGCCACGTCGAAGCCGGCCTCGACCTCGCGCTGGACGTGGCGCGCCACGTTGCGGATGCGCTCGACCGTGGCGACCGACGTGCCGCCGAACTTCATCACCAGGCGGGGCATGGGAGCCTCGGGAGGGGAACCGCCCGGCGAGGGCCGGGGCGCGACGGCGCGTATAGCGGATCGGGCCGCCGGAGCAAGCCGCCGGGGGCGCGCCCCCGCCGTTGGCGAGGGCCGCCGCCCTCGCCTATAGAGGGGAGGACTCCGGCGGTGCCCGACCCATGTCCGATGACGAAAAGCGCCGCCTCGTCGCGGTGACGCTGGACGAGGCCTCGATCGGCCGCGGCAATCCCGACCAGGAGCACGAGCGGGCGATCGCCATCTACGACATCCTCGAGGCGAACGCCTTCGCGGTGCCCGGCCACAACGGCGGCCCCTACGCCGTCCACCTCGCCCTCGTCGAGAACCGGCTGTGCTTCGACGTGCGCACCGCCGACGGAGCGCCGGTCGTCGCCCACCACCTGTCGCTCACGCCGCTGCGCCGGGCGATCCGCGACTACGGCATCGTCTGCGACAGCTACTACAAGGCGATCCGCACCGCCTCCCCGGCCCAGATCGAGGCGATCGACATGGGCCGGCGGGGGCTGCACAACGAGGCGGCCGAGCTCCTGGTCCAGCGCCTCGCGGGCAAGATCGAGCTCGACTTCGACACCGCCCGGCGCCTGTTCACCCTCATCTATGCCCTGCACTGGAAGGGCTGAGCCCGCATGAGCGAGACGGGAAGCGGGCGCCGCGTCCAGTCGGTCCTGTTCGTCTGCGCCCACAACGTCATCCGCTCGCCGATGGCGGAGGCGCTCGCGCGGCACTATTTCGGCCAGTCGATCTACGTGCAGTCCGCCGGGGTGCGGAAGGGGGAGACCGACCCGTTCATGGTCGCGGCGCTGGACGAGATCGGCATCGACGCGAGGAAGCACAAGCCGCGCACCCTCGAGGAGCTCGAGGAGTGGGAGGGGCTCAACTTCGACCTCATCGTCACCCTCTCGCCCGAGGCGCACCACGCCGCGCTCGAACTGACTCGGACCCTCGCCGCCGACGTGGAATACTGGCCGACGGCGGACCCGAGCGTCGTCCAGGGCTCCCGCGAGCAGCGCATGGACGCCTACCGGGACGTGCGCGACGGCCTCTCCTACCGGGTCCGGCTGCGGCTCAAGCCCTGACTCAGAGCCCGAGCGCGCGCAGGGCGGCGACGAGGGCCATCGCGCCGAGGAGCGCCGCGAGCTCGTTGCGCACGACGGTCATGATGACGACCGCGGCGGCGAGGCCGGCGAGGGCGGCGGGGCCGGCCTGGGCCCCGATCGGCAGGGCGGTCGCGACGACGATCGAGCCGGGCAGCGCCCGCAGGGCTCGCTCGATCCGGGGCGTGAGACGCACGAAGCTCATCAGGAGCACGCCGGAGGCGCGGCACAGATAGGTCGCCGCCGCCATGGCGAGGATCGCGATATAGGGCGCGGCCGGTCCCGCGAGGACGCCCTCAGCGCTCATGGACGAAGGCCCCGGCGAGCATGCCGGCGAGGGCGCCTGCGAGGATGAAGGCGTAGCCCGGCGCCAGCGCCTGGACGGCGAGGGCCGTCGCGCCGGCGACGGCCCAGGGCACCGCGAGGCGCGGCCCCTTCCACAGCGGCACCAGCATGGCCGCGAAGAAGATCGGCATGACGAGGTCGAGCCCCCAGCGGCGCGGCTCGGCGACGAGGGCCCCGGCGACGTAGCCGGGCAGCGTCGCGGCGGTCCAGGCGACCCACAGGGCGAGGCCGGCGCCGAGGAGCACCCCGTGGTCGCGCCCCCCCGTCGCCGTGTAGCGCATGCCGATGAGCCAGTTGGCGTCGGTGAGGAAGAACAGCTGCACGGCGTTGCGCGCGACCGGCGCCGGGGCGATCCAGGGCTGGATCGCGGCGCCCATCAGCACCATGCGCGAGTTCACGACGGCGGTGACGGCGGCGACCACGAGGACCGCGCCCCAGTTCCAGGCGTCGCGCCACACTTCGAGGGCGACCATCTGGGAGGCCCCCGCATAGACGAAGGCGCTCATGGCCGTCGCCTGGGCGAGCGTCAGCCCCTTCTGGGCGGCGGCGGCGCCGAAGGCGGTCGCGAACACCATCACCCCGGGCAGGAGCGGCAGCGTCATGCGGGCGCCGTGCAGGCAGCCCTGCCAGGTGAGGGCGGGAGCGGGAGACATGGGGACGGCCGGCTTTGCCCGCCGGGAGCGGCTTCGTCAATGCGGGTCGCGTCAACCCCGGCTTAACCAGCGTCCTCAA
>DATLFZ010000434.1:0-10432 GCA_035540795.1 Beijerinckiaceae bacterium
CGTGCTTGGCGGCGATCTCGGCGCGGGCGAGCACGATCGCCTTCTCGCGCTCGACCGCGCTCATGCCGAGGGTCTTGGCCTCCGCCTCGAGCATGGCGTTCGCCCGCTCGAGGGCGCGGATGTAGCGCTCGACCTCGCCGATGCTGTCCGTGCGCGAATCGCCGCCCCCCCTGGGATCCGGGCGGACCTGCGCCGCCATGCGCTCGGCGGTCCGCTGGGCGCGCTCGACCATGGCACCGCTCTGCAGGCCGCGGCCGAGTTGGGCGCGCGCCGCCGCCATCGGGTCGGGAGGCGGCGGCGCGGGTTTCGGGGGCTCCGGCGGGCCGATCTCGCCGCTCCAGTTCCAGGCCGGCGGCGGCTTGAGCGCGAGGATGTCCTGCATGAGCCGGTGGACCCGCTCCAGCCAGCCCAGCGTCTCGGCGATCGCCTCGTTGACCACGACCCAGGTCTGCTTCAACCCGAAGCCGAGCTCGACCAGCGAATACTGGATCGCGAAGAAATCGCCGATCTTCTTCTGCGCGTCGGCGAGGCGGTCGACCAGTTCCTGCGCGCGCCGGGCGTGGTCGCCCTGGGCCGCGGCCGCCTCCTTCGTGCCGGCGATGACCGCGTCGAGGTTGACGCGGCCCTGGCGCAGGTTGTCGGCGAACTCGCGCCCCATCAGGGCCTCGGCGAGATTGAGCGCGGCGAGTTCCTGCCCCGCCTGGCGCAGCTGCTTGACCTGCTCCAGGACGACGGCGACCCGGGACTCGGCGGTCGGGGCGGCGAGGAAGGCCTTCACCTCGGCGGAAAACTCCCCGAACAGGCGCGTCGCCAGCTCGAGGACCGGCGGCACCCGGTCGAACTTGAAGGCGACCGCGTCGCCGGCCGCCTCCATCGCCTTGAAGGCGCCCTCGGTCTCCATGCGCATGGCGTGCGCGGCCTTGATGAAGGCCTGGCCGAAATCGGCCGAGAAGCCGGCCCGGGCTGAGCGCTGCTCGATCTTGAGCAGCTCCTCGAACTCGGCGCGGGCGGACCGGATCACCGCGGCGAGGGCGGCGATCGCAGCGATGGCGGCGGAGAAGGGCACAACCAGGCGCGGCACGGCCTGGACCATGCGGGTGAACCGCTGCCCCTCGTCGGCGGCCGTGCGCATGTGGCCGGCCACGGTGGTCATGTTGGTGGCGACGCTGCCGGCGAGGTTGGCGATCGCGCCCCGCGCCCCGTCGGCGTCGGTCGCGAAGCGGATCATCAAGGGTTGCGCCATGGTCGGCCCGGCCGTTGCTCCCGCCGCGCTTCCGTGCACAATCGAGGCGTGCACGGGCACAGGGGGAAGTCATGAACAGAGTTCTGGTCGCGGCCGGCATCGCGGTCGCGCTGGCGGGGTGCACCGCCGCTCAGTCGGAGGGCGAGCGGCCGTTGTTCGGCCGGGTCGATTGCCGGTCGATCGCCGGCAACGCCGCCCTCGAACAGGAATTCGAGCAGGCGAAGGCGATCTGCCTGCCGCGGGCCGAGGCGGCGGCGGTGGCCGCGACCGCCAACATGCCCCGGGGCTACGGCCTCGCCGGGGCCATCGTGGCCGGGATCGAGCAGGGCATGACCCGGAACCAGATCGGCACCTCGACAGCCGTCTCGTGCATGGCCGAGCAGGGCTACCTGTTCCGGACGCCGAGCGCCCATGAGCAGGCCTGCGCGGCCATCGCGGCGGAGCGGCGTGCGGTCACCAGCCGGCCGGTGACGAGCCGGCCCCGGCCGCCGGCGCCGGCGCCGGCGCCGAAGCCCGCCGCCTAGTTGCCGTTGATCAGGGCCCGCGGGATCATCACGGCGCGGCAGGTCGCGGCCCCGAAGGCGATCGGGCTGCGGCTGGCCTTGGCCCCGTCGAGGCTCAGCAGGGGCAGGAACCAGTCCGTCGCCCACGGGGTGGCGGCAAAGACCTGGTCCAGGAACTCGCCGCGCTCGGCGACCGCGAGGTAGGTGCGCAGGCCGGGCACGGCCTTGAGGCCGAGGGTGGCCAGCGCCGCCCGGGCCGGGGCGTCGGCGAAGGCGAGCGCGAGGCGGGCGCGGACGCTCTGGCCGTCCGGGGTCGCCGCGCGCAGGAGGTGGGCGAGGCAGCCGGTGCCGTCCTCGTCCGGCAGGTCGTAGAGGGCGCCGGCCTCGGCCCGCACCTGCGGCAGCGGCAGGCGCTCCCACAGGCTCTTGGCGGCGACCCGGCCGTAGACCTGCCAGGCCTCGGACACGACGCGGACATAGGCGTTGAGGCGCTCGATCTCGACGAGGTCGGGCTCCGGCGCGCGGCCCGGCACGGTGTAGGTGCCGGTGCGCCGCAAGGCCGGGAGGACCTCGTGCGCGAGCCAGCGCTTGAAGGCCTTGGCCTTCGGTGCGCGAGACGTGAACACGAGTTGGAATACCCCCGGCTCGGACACGATGGTCACCTCCTGGGGTCCGCCAGGGGAGTGCAGAGTGTGCACGCCCTTTTCGTCGTCATCGAGCCGCCGCAAGGAGCTGCGATGTTCGGCAATCTCCAACGCTAGGCAAACGTCCTTGCCGACGAACCAGGGTTCGTCGTCGCGCACGACCGTGCGCACGGCCCGGCTCTCGAAGGTGAAGGTCTGGACGGCGTTCATGATGCTCTCTCACGTGAGGCCCGCCGCAAGCTCGGCGACGACGGCGGCGGCGATTCTGTCGGACACGTCCAAGCCGCGAGTCTCGTGGGCGACGCCAGCCTTGGCGCGCAGGGCGGCGATCGACGTGGCCGGGGTCGCAACGATGCACTCCTCGACCTCGCCGAGGGCGGCGCAGAGGGCGGCGATGTCGCGGCCGGCTTGATCGGTCGCCAGGATCGCGGCGGACAACTCGGTCCAGCGCCGGCACAGACGGATCAGGCTGTCGTCGCCGGCGGCGGCAACCACGAATGCCGGTAGCGCGCCGGCGGCGACGAGGAATCGGCGGCGCGACGGAATTGTGCTATGAACGTGGTCAGCCATCGCCTGCAGCTCCATGCTGGCTTGGTGGTCAGGCCCGTCGCGGAAGCTTGCACCTTTCCGGCGGGCCGCTTTTCGTGTACGACCCGAATATGCTGATGTCAATTGATGTGACACCGAAAAGGCGAGGGCGCCCAGCCGGGCGTACCTTCAGCGACACGGTCCAACTCCGCATCGAGCCGCAGATGGCGCAGGCAATCGACGAGTGGCGACGGCAAGAGCCCGATCTCCCATCCCGCTCCGAAGCGATTCGCCGCCTCGTCGAAGAGGCGCTCAAGGCGAAGCGCTGATCACCCCTCGCACTCGTCGGCGAGCGCCTCCAGGAAGGCGTCGACGCTCGGCGCCTCGTCGTCCTTGGCGCCGTGGAAGCGCCGAAAGCCCTCGGCCATGGCGGCGAGCTCGGCGAGGGTGAGCCGGTCGACCTCCCGGGGCGAAAGGCCCATCACGCCTCCGGCGACGTAGAAGGCGGAGAGGTCGCCGGGACCCCCTCCGCCATCGCTTTTCCCGGCCTGGCGGCCTTCGCGTCCGGCTTGGGCGCACCCGAGAGGGCCGCGTCGACGATGCGGGCGGCGAGCCCGATGTAGTCGGCGATCGGCTGGCTCTGGTAGCGCACGACGAGCGCCGTCGCCTCGGTCTCGCCGGCGCCACCGCCCTCGAGGCCGAGGCGGATCGGCTCCCACACGTCCGCGGCGCGGAAGGTGTGGAGCTGCAGGCGCAGGGCGATCTCGCCGATGCCGGCGCCGCACAGGCGCTCCAATTCCCCGATCTCGCCGATGCGGAGCTGGAAGCGCCGGCGGCGGCCGGCGAAGTCGGCGTCGATCGCCGTGCGCGACGTGTCGAGCCTGCTCACGAGGACGGCGCGTCCGTCCAGGCGAGCGGGCCGTCGCCGCGCAGTTGCCCGCTGAAGCGGACGATGCCGTTCTCCTGGTCCGAGAGCGACAGGTTCTCGAACCAGATGTCTCCCTCCCAGTGCCCACCGCCGGCCGCGGCGGCGAGCGCCACCTCGAGCCGGTAGGTGACCGGCGCGTTCGCGTCGCAGTCGCCCGCGAGGACCTTGAACTTGGCGGCGTCCGTGGTGCCCGCGATCTGGACGTTCCAGGCCCGGCCCTTGATCTCCGACACGCGCCAGGGCGGCACCCGCGGGTCGGCATCGTCGTGGGCGAGCGCCTCGTCGAAGGTGTTGACGCGCTCGAGGCCCTTCGTGGTGACCACGGCGAGGAGGTCGTACGCGGCGCCGTTCTTGCGCTTGAGGCGAAGGTCCTTGCCCGACAGGGGCTTCATCGCGGTCATGGGGGGCTCCTTTCAGGCGCGGACGACGGTGGTCTGGACGTCCACGAACACGGATTTCGGATTGAGGGGCTCGATCACGTCGCCGGCCTGCAGGACGGCGACGGGCTCGGTGACCTCGTACGGGGCAGCGAGCGCCGGGCGGGCGTCCTCGAGGGCGCTCTCGACCGCGTCGGCCAGGAGCCAGGCCTCGCGCCGGCCGAACTCGGTGGAGACGGCGTAGAGGCGCAGGCGCACCCGGAACGGGGGGAAGGCGCCCATCTCGATCCTCGTCTTGTTCACCGGGCCGACGTAGAGGTAGGGCGGCTTGACGGTCGGGCCGCGCTGGTCCTCCGGGATCTCGTCGAACACCTTGGCGCCGACGATGGCGGCCACGGCCGCGTCGGCCTTGAGCAGCGCGACCAGGGCGGCCTGCAGGGCGGTGACGTGCGTCATCGCAATTCCGCCGGCCGCTCGGCGGCGAGGTCGGCGAGGGCGCGGCCGCGGCGTTCGAGGACCTCGCGGGCGCCGGGCCAGAAGAAGGGCTGCGCCTTGGTGCCCGGATGCGTGCGGTAGACCCGGCGGGTGCGCGGGGTCGGGCGCACCTGCCCGGAGAAGAATCCCTCGTCGGCGGCGTAGGAGAGGGACCCGCCGCGCAGGCCGGGGCGGGTGCCGTACTCGACGAAGCGGGCATAGTCGTCGGCGCGGGGGTTCTCGGCGCTCGCCTCGACGGTGACGACGCCGCCCTCTTCCGAGGACGTGATGCCCGAGAACAGGGTGCCGGTGTCCTGCGGCACCCGGGCCCGCATGGCCTCGACCATCTCCGGGCCGGCGGCCCGGTCGAGGGCGCGGGAGCGGGTCACGAGGCGCAGGCCGTGGCGTACCAGCGCCCCGACGATCCGGTCGGTGCCGATGACGCCGACGAGGCGGCCGGCGACCTGGAACGCGGTCTGCGCCCCCGGCGCGGCCGCGAAGGCCGAGACGGCGCGGGCGGCGCCGATGGTCGAGGCGCCCTGCGCGAACAGGTCGGCGGCGGTGACGGGCAGCATCAGGCCTGCCTCCGGGCGATGGTCAGGGCGATGGTGCCGCGCCGCCGCTCCGGCGGGGCGACGGACAGGATCGCCCACTCGTCGCCGGAGAAGAGCACCCGGTCGGCGGCGGTGACCTGCCGCGCGGCCGGGGTGTCGCGGATGGTGAGGGTGCCGGCGGCGGCGTCGACGGCGCGGCCGCCCTCGACGATCTCCTGGCCGCCGGTGGCGCGCCAGCCGGCCCACACGGTGAGGACCGGGGCGAAGCCGCCGCGGGTGTTGCCGGCGCCGTCGTCGGCGAGGGCGCGGCGCAGGAAGGTGACGCGGCGGTCGAAGAGGCCGGCGCCGGGCATCAGTCCCAGCGCTCCCCGGCGACCAGCGCCTCGACCCCGAAGGGCAGGTCGGTGATGCCGCTGCCGCCGGCGGCGGCGGTGGCCTCGCGCCGGTCGTACCAGTGGCCGACGAGGAGTTTTATGGCGTGGGCGAGGCTGGCGCTCGGCGGCCCGCCCGCGGCGAAGCGGATCGTCACCGGCTCGGCCGCCTCGCCGAGGCAGGGCCAGTGGTGCCCGCAGCGCAGGCACACGGCGCTCGTCTCGCCGGACGGGATCACGAAATAGGCGTCCGCGTCGACGGTCTGCACCACCCCCAGCGCGTCGACGTACCTGATCCATTCGACCGCCCCGACCGGGGCGACCGGGAAGCGGAAGACGCCGCGCCAGGCGGGCAGGACCCATTCCAGGGTCTGCGCGCCGATGCGGCGCTGCGTCATCCGCTCCACGAGTTCGACTGCGGCCTTTTCGTAGGCCGCGAGCACGGCGTCCTCGCCCGCGTCGTCGATCCGCAGATGGGCGCGCAGCTCCGCGAGCGGAACCGCGGGCCCGACGGCGGGGGTGACGACGCGCAAGGTCACGGGCGCTACCCGACGATCTGCGCGACGCTCGTGGCGTCGTGGTCGGAGGCGGGCTGCTCGCGCCCGTCGAAGCCGAGCACCAGCCCGGAGATGTCGGCCGGGCCGGTGCCGCCGACCGTCACCGTGAGGCGCAGGAAGCGGAAGCCGCCGTTCATGTCGAGGGCGTCCTGGCGGACGTTGATCTCGACCTGCTTGTTGTCGTCGGTGGCGCCGAGCTGCGCGATCGCGGCGCCGGCCACGTCCTTGGTGCCGGTGCCGTCGGCGGCGCTCGCCTGCTGGACCTTGGCGTCGACCGTGGTGGCGGCCGGGATGTTGCCGACCTGGGCGACGGCGAGGAAGTTGTGGAACTTCACCACGTCGACCCAGCCGGTCGAGTAGGCGCCGGCCGCGGCCTCGTCGGGGTTGATCGCCGCCAGGATGGCGACGCGCTGGGAAGGCTTGAGGTTCGGGGTCATGGGTCCGGGTCTCCGGAATCGGGGCTGGCGGGAGGCGGCGCGCGCACGCGCCGCCGGGGTTCGGGAAAGGCGAGCGGGGCGGCCGCTGCGAGCGGCGCCGCCGCTACGAGCGGGTCTCGACGGTGACGAAGTGCGACTTGGTCGCGCTGCCGTTGGCCGGGGAGACCGGGCCGGACAGGTAGGGCTGGCCGCCCATGCGGAAGGTCCAGCGGAAGGCGGTGAGCCCGTAGTCGAAGTAGAGGTGGATCGAGGAGGCGAAGTCGATGCCCCCGCCCGCCTTGGTCGCCGCGTAGTAGCCCTTCGGGTCGACCAGCGTCAGGTCGCCCTCGGTGCCGAGCGACTTGGCGTGCTCGGTGAACAGGATCGGCCGGCCGAGGAGGAAGCCGCCGGGGGCGTTCTGCAGACCCGCGTTCGGGGGCGTCCACATGGGCTGCGTGCCGATCTGCAGCTCGACCAGCTCCGGCAGGATGTCGGAATTGGCGAGCCACACCGCCCCGCCGAGGTTTTGCGACAGCAGCCGCGACAGGATGCGGGACACGTTCTGCGTCACGATGGTGCCGGCGGCCTGGCCCGTCTTCTTGCCGACGGCGAGCTTCGCCGCCGACTGCATGAAGCCGAGCGGCTTGCCGACGCCGTCGCCCCACATGATGGCGTCGGAGGCCTTCCAGCGGATCGCCTCGGAGGCCTTGCGGGTGAGCCGGTCGGCGAGGCGGGGCCCGTCGGCGAGCAGCTCGTCGGTCGAGACCACGAAGGCGTAGAGCTCGTTGAGCTGGAGCATGGCGCCCTTGGTGGCCGCCCGCGAGGCGATCATCTGGGTTCCTTCCGCGCGCCAGGCGGCGACGACGCCGGAGCCGCCCCACGGGGTCGTCTCGTCCTTCACGAACTCGACCGCGTTGGAATTCGTCGGCTCCTGGTCGACGAGGGAGAGGAGGTCGCCGGCGGAAAAGACCATCTCCCAGATCTGCTGGCGGAACTCCGCCGGCACCAGGAAGCCCTCGCCCGCGGCACCCTGGTTGAGCATGGTGTTGGCCGGGGCCGCGCCGAGGAGGCGCGGATCGACCTGGTGGTTGACCGTGGCGTTGCGCACGGACACGGCGAACTCGGCGAGCGAGCGGAAGCCGCCGGTGGTCGCCGGATCGGGCTCGTTGAGGGTGCGGGCCGGGGTGTACGCCGTGGTGCCGGCGAAGGCGGCCTGGCGGCGGGCCTTCTTCTCCTCGGCCTCGATCTCGCCGGCCAGCGTCTCGACCTGGGCGGCCAGCGCGTCGAGCTCGGTCTCGAGCGCGGCGAGCTTCGTCTCCTCGGCGGCCTTGGCGTCGCCCTCGAGCTTCTCGATCTGCGCCACGAGGGCGTTGTAGGCGTCGGTCTTGGCCTTGCCCTGGGCCTTGAGGGTCGAAAGCTGCGCGCGCAGCTTCTTGAGGTCCTTCATCGGAAGGCTCCTTTCGGGGTGGTGCCGGGGCGGCAAAACGTCTCCGTCTCGCGGCCCCGGCGGGCGCGAGCGGCGGTGAGGTCCGGTGCGGGGCGGAGCGCGTTCCGCTTGGCTCCCCTACAGGCGCGGGTGATCGGGCCGGCCGGCGGGCGTCGCACCGATTCGGGTCAGGCGAAGGCGAGGGCGCTCCGCCGGCGGAAGCTCTTGGCCGCGCCGCGGCCGGCCAGGAGCTCGGCCACGACCTGGTCGAGGGTGGCGATCCGGTCGGCGAGGCCGGCGGCGAGCGCGCGGGCGCCCTCGAGCACCCGGCCCTCGCCGTAGCCGGTCTTGACCTTGGAGACGCTGGCGCGGCGGCCGGCGGCGACATCGGCGGCGAAGGTCTCGTAGGCGGCGTCGGCGCGGGCCTGCAAAGCCGCCTTCGCCTCGTCGGAGAGGGGCGCGAACGGGGTCGCCTCGGCCTTGTAGCGGCCGGCGGAGACGACGGTCGTCTCGACGCCGAGGCGCTCGTGCAGCTTGGCGTAGGACTGGTGGGCGGCGAGGATGCCGATCGAGCCGACCTCGGCGTTCGGGGCCAGCACGATCTCGGTGGCGCCGCTGGCGAGCCAATAGGCGGCCGAGGCCATCAGGCCGTTGGCGACCGCGACGACGGGTTTCTGGGCCGCCGCCTCGCGCACCGCCGCGGCGGTCTCGGCGGTGCCGTTGACGATCCCGCCGGGGCTGTCCACGTCGAGGACGATGGCGCCGATGTCCGGGTTGCGGGCGGCGGCCGCAACGCGGGCCCGCAGCCCGTCCTGGCCGGGCAGCGCGCCGAACCAGGTCGACACGGTCCGCGGCACGATGATGCCGGTGACCGGGATCACCACGACGGCCCCGGCGCGGCGCTCGTCGCGGGGCGCGGCCGCGCGGGCGACGCGCTCCGGGTCGACGGCGAGCAGTCCCTCGCCGGCGAGGGTGGCGAGGAAGGCGACGATCATGTCGGGGTGCATCAGCTTTCCTCGCGCTTCTTCGGCTCGGGCTCGGGCTCCGGATCGCCGGCCTCGCCCATGTTGAGCGGCTGCAGGTAGATGTCCCCGTCGGGCCCGATGCCGTTCTGGTTCTCGAGGCGGCGGATGTCGTTGACGGACAGCCAGCCCCACTGGCGGGCGACGGCGTAGGCCTTGTAGCGGGCGGCGAGATCGCCCCGCAGGAGGCCGGCGACGTTGATCTCGACGAAATGCGTGTCCTGCTCCTCGCCGATCAGGAGGTCGCGGTGCGCCGCCTGCTCCCAGGCGCAGATCCAGGGGGCGAGCGTGTAGACGACGTAGTCGATCGACTGCTGCTCGATGTTGGAGAAGGTCGCCCGGTCGAGGATGCCGACCCGGTGCGGCGGCATGTTCCACAGGCGGCAGACCTGGACGTCGGTCGCCGCCGCGGTTTCGAGAAACTGCGCCTCGTTGTTCTTGACGACGAGCTGGTTGTACTTGACGCCGTGCAGGAGGAGCCGGTCGCGGTGGCGGTTGGCGCCGGTGCCGCCCTCGCGCCAGGCCTCGAGGAACTCGGCTCGCGCCTCCTTGTCCTTGAACGTGCCCGGGTGCTCGAGCACGCCGCCGGAGAGGCCGCTGTTGCGGAAGAAGTCGGCGCCGTATTCGCGCACGGCGATGGCGCGGCCGAAGACCTCGCGGGCGCTCTCCCAGACCGGCACGCCGCGCAGGCCGTCGACGGTGAGGGGCGCCTTGCGCACGTGCCAGACCTGGTCGTCGCGCAGGACCTCCTGCGTCGCCGTGCCGAGGCCGGAGAAGGTGTAGAACACCCGGCCGCCTTCGCCGCGCTCGATCTTGACGAGCCGGCTCGGGTGGATCGGCTCGATGGCCCCGATCGGGTGGCCGTCGTCGGCCGGCACGAGCCGGGCATAGGCGTTGCGCCAGGTCGACAGGTGCCGCTGCTGCTCGTCGAAATGCTCCTGCGCCGTCTGACGCGGGTTCGGCCGGTCGTTGAGGAGGACGTGGAGCCGGTGCGCCCGGTCGGGCTCGCGCTCCCCGTCGGGGCCGCGGCGGAACACGCCGACGGGCAGGCTCGACACGACCCCGCCGAGATTCTCCTGAACGGCCTGCACCACGTCGAGCTGCAGCACCGCCTCGGACGAGACCGGCACGCCGGCCCGGGAGAGCGGGCCGGGGGCGCCGGTCCAGACGCGCTCGTCGGTCGGCTTCGGACGCTGCCAGCCGGGCACGAGGGAGGCCGCGAGGCGAAAGAGGCTCTGCATCAGATCACCATCGCCGCGTCGGCTCCCGTCACCACGGTCTCGTCCATCGTTCCGAAGGCGACCCCGATCGCCATGATCAGCGCCACGACCGGGTCGATCTTCTCGCCCGACCGGCGCTTCGACGGCTTGATGTTGCCGGCGTCGTCCT
>DATLFZ010000435.1:0-2795 GCA_035540795.1 Beijerinckiaceae bacterium
GCGAGGACGAACAGGCCGGCGACCAGGGCGACGCCCGCGAGCCCGATCAGCACCTCCCCGAGGCCGAGGAGGGCGCCGAGCCGGCCGGCGAGCCTGACGGGTAGCCGAACGTCCCCGCCCCGCCGCCCCCGTCCCGGGTCAGCGGATCATGGCCCGCACCCGCGAGGAGACGAGGTCGGTGAGGAGGACCATGGCCAGGATCACCACGATGCACATGGCGGTGTCCTGGTACTGGAACAGCTTCATGCTGGAGACGAGCTCGAAGCCGATGCCGCCGGCGCCGACCATGCCGAGCACCGTCGCCTGGCGGACGTTGGTCTCGAGGCGGTAGAAGATCGTCCCGAGCCAGGAAGGCAGCACCTGCGGCAGGATGCCGAACAGGATCGTCTTGAAGCGCCCGACGCCGGCCGAGTGGAAGGCCTCGATCGGACCCTGGTCGATGTCCTCGATCGCCTCGGCGAAGAATTTTCCGAGCATGCCGGCCCCGTGCACGGCGAGCGCGAGCACGCCCGCGAAGGGGCCGAGGCCGATCGCGGCGACGAAGATCAGCGCCAGGATGATCTCGTTGATGCCGCGCATGGCGTTGAGCACCTGGCGCATGACGTGGAAGATCGCCGGGTGCGGGGCGAGGTTGCGCGCCGCGAAGAAGCAGAAGGGGAGCGCCAGGGCGACCCCGAGGATCGTGCCCCACACGGCGATGTAGAGGCTCTCGAGGGCGGGCTTCCACAGCTTCTCCATGAAGCCGAGGTTCGGCGGCAGCATGCGGGTGACGAAGTCCCACATGTAGGGCACGCCGAGCGCCAGGTTCTCGACGCTGATCTGCGCGCCGCGGGCGGTCCACCACAGGGCCGCCGCGGCCAGAGCGAGGGCGGCCCCGACGCCCCACCAGCCGAGGCGTCCGCGCGGGGGATTGAGGACGAGTTGCAGGCCGGCGACGGTCATCGGAATCTCCTTCAGGCGCTGGCCCGGCGGGCCGTCGGCCACGCCTCGTCGTCGCGCTCGCGGCGCGGCCGCAGGATGCGGGCGATGCCCGGATCCTCGAGCCCGGGATAGATCCGGTGCACGATGTCGATGGTGAGCCGGTCCGGCGGCCCGTCGAAGATGATGCTGCCTCCCGACAGACCGACGATGCGCTCGCCGAATTCGAGCGCGTACTCGACCTGGTGCAGGTTGCAGATCACCGCGATGCCGTGGTCCTTGCAGACCCGCTTCAGGAAGCCGAGCACGACCCGCGAGGTTTTTGGGTCGAGGCTCGCCACCGGCTCGTCGGCGAGGATCACCGCCGGCTTCTGCGCCAGCACCCGGGCGATGCCGACCCGCTGCTGCTCGCCGCCGGAGAGCCGGTCCGCCCGCATGTAGGCCTTGTGCTCGAGCTCGACCTCCCGCAGGGCCTCGAAGGCGAGGTCGACGTCCGCCTTGCGGAACAGCTGGCACAGGGCGAGCAGGGAGGGCGTCGTCGCCATGCGCCCGACGAGCACGTTCTTCAGGACGGACAGGCGCCGCACCAGGTTGTGGTGCTGGAACACCATGGCGATGGGGCGCACGCCTTCGCGGCGGCCGGTGTCGCGCACGGCGACCTCGCGCCCGTCGACGGCGACCCGTCCGCCGTCGGGCTGGACGAGGCCGTTGATGCAGCGCAGGAGCGTCGACTTGCCGGCGCCGCTCGGTCCGAGCACGACGACGAACTCGCCCGCCTGGACGGACAGGCTCACGTCGTTCAGGACCTTGCGCCCGCCGTACGACTTGGCGAGACCTTCGACTTCGATCATCGGACCTCCCGAGGGGCGGCGCCGCCCCGGGGGCGGCGCGCCGGCGTCACTTCATCTTGGTGAGGTCGAGGTTCAGCACCTTCGCCGTCTCGCGGATGACGTTGTAGGCCTCGTCGTTGGTCTCGACGAAGCGGTTGAGCTTGCCCTGGTCGGCCCAGGTGATGTCGCGGATGTTGAGGAAGGCCTCCTTGACCCGCTTCTTGAGGTCGTCGGGGAGGTTCCTGCGCCACACCGTGGGCGATTCTGGGATCGGCTCGGAGCGCCAGACAACGTGGATCTCGTCCGGGTTGACGAGCTTGCGCGCGACCGCCGTGTCGAAGATGCGGTCGGCGATGGTGGCGGCGTCGACGCGCTTGTTGGCGACCGCGACCGCGTTGGCGTCGTGCGAGCCCGTGAACAGCACCCGCCCGAAGAACTTGTCCGGGTCGATGCCGGCGCGGATCAGCCCCGCCTTCGGGAACAGGTGGCCCGAGGTCGAGGAGGGGTCGACGAAGGCGAAGGTGCGCCCCCTCAGGTCCTCGACCTTGGCGATGCCGCTGTCCTTCCGGGCGATGATCTGGCTGTGGTAGTAGGTCCGCCCCGCCCGCGCCGTCTCGGCCGTGGCGAAGGCCTCGATCGGCGCCACCGTCGTGCCCAGCACGTAGGAGAACGGCCCGAGATAGGCCACCTCCACGTGCCCCGCCCGCAGGGCCTCGATGACCCCGTTGTAGTCCGAGGCGACGAAGCCCTGGACCCGCATGCCGAGGTTCTTCTCGAGCGCCTTGAGGAGCTCGTCGCTCGCCGCGAGCATGGCGCGCGAATCCTCGGACGGGATCAGCGCCACCCGCAGCACGTTCGGCTGGCCTTGTGCGTGGGCCGTCCCCGACAGGGCGGCGCCCGCGGCCGCCGCCGACGACAGGACGAAGATCCTTCGTGTGATCTGCATGGTCGTTCCTCCCTTTGGTGTTTCGTTCGTCTTGTCTTTGGGCGCCCGCCGGCCGGCGGGCGCCCAAAGACAAGACGAACGAAACACCAAAGGGAGGAACG
>DATLFZ010000436.1:0-2201 GCA_035540795.1 Beijerinckiaceae bacterium
GTGCAGGCCTCGGCGATGGGCTTCGGCTCGAGATTCGTCGGCGGCCTCGTGGAGGCGCAGGAGAAGCTCACCGGTACGAAAGTCGGCCCCCGCGGCTGAACCGCCCGTCCCCGCGCGAAGTGCGGGGGGAGGGGCGGTCGCGCGTCGGCGCGCGCCGGGTGAGGCGAACCGGCGGGGCCGCCGCCCGCCGCCTACTCCACCCCCTCGACGGCGATGATGTCGGCTTCGCCGGCGCCGGCGCGCTTGGCCTTGGCGGCCTGGTACTCGGGGGAGTGGAAGTAGCGCTTCGCCTGTTCGAGGGATTCGAATTCGAGGATGACGTTGCGCGGCCGGGCCTGGCCTTCCAGGCTCTCGTAGGCGCCACCGCGCACGAGCGGGCGACCGCCGTACTTGCGGATCGCCTCCGTCGCGTCCTTCACGTATTCGGCGTACTTGTCGGGGTTCGTGACCGTGATCCGGGCGACGACGTAGGCCTTCGGCATCCGCTTACTCCTGAGCGTGCTCGATCTCGCGCACGATCGCCTGCGCGGCGGCGCGGGGATCGGCGGCATGGGTGATGGGGCGCCCGACCACCACGTGGTCGACGCCGGAGCGGATCGCGGCCGCGGGCGTCACGACCCGCTTCTGGTCGCCGAAGCTGGAACCGGCCGGCCGGATCCCCGGGGTCACGATCAGCCGGTCCGGCCCGACGAGGGCGCGGACCCGCGCCGCCTCGGGCGCCGCGCAGACGACGCCGTCGACGCCGATGTCCCGGGCCTGGGCCGCACGGACCCCGACGAGGTCGCCGACGGTCCCGGGATAACCCGTTTCCGTGACGTCGGCGTCGTTCCAGGAGGTCAGGACGGTCACCGCGAGGATCTTCAGGTCCGCCCCGCCCCGGCCCGCGACGGCGGCGCGCATCGTCTGCGGATAGGCGTGCACGGTCAGGAAGGTCACGCCGAGGCGGGCGATGGACTCGACCCCCTCCTGCACCGTGTTGCCGATGTCGTGGAGTTTCAGGTCGAGGAAGACCTTCTTGCCGGAACGGACCAGGTCCTGGGCGAGCGGCAGGCCTCCGGCGAAGGCGAGGCGGTAGCCGATCTTGTAGAAGGAGGCGGCGTCGCCGATCCGCTCGATCAGGCGCTCGGCTTCCGCGGGGGTGGGCACGTCGAGGGCGACGATGAGGCGGTCGCTTGGCATGGTCGCAGGCTCCGGCTGCCCGGCTTGGACATGCGAAACGCGACGGTGTCAACCGGACCGCCGCGGCGGTCCACCGGTCAGGGGCGGCGATAGACCCAGACCCGGGCCGGGGGGAAATTCAGCCACACCCGCTCGGACGCGCGGGCGGTGAACCGGCGCCCGTCCGGCGGCACCGGCGGCACCATGTGGTAGGTGAACTGGACGAAGGGCGCGTCCCGCTGCATCAGCCCCTGCGCCTCCTCGATCAGGGCGCGCCGGGTGGCGAGGGGTTTCGTGAACAGGGGCAGGCTCGACACCACGGCCGCGGCGGGCTCCTCGACGATGCCGCGCAGGGTCTCGGCGATGTCGTAGGCGTCGCCCTGGACGATCGTGGCCCGGGGGAAGCGCCGGGCCAGCAGCCGGCAGAACTCGGGATTGTACTCGACGAGGACGAGCCGCTCCTGCTCGATGCCCCGGCGCAGGAGCGCGTCGGTGACCGGTCCCGTGCCGGGTCCGAGCTCGATCACGGGGCCGGGCACGCGCGGATCGACGTAGGACGCCATCGTCCGGGCGAGCATCTTGCCCGAGGGGGTGACGGCCCCGGTGACGAGGGGACGCTCCAAAAGGGAGCGGAAGAACCGCGCCTCGTCCTGGAAGCGGTCGCCGAGCGGGGACTTGCGCGGCGCAGCCCGATTGAGCGGTGGCACGTTACAGCCTCTCCTCGAACAGGGTCGTCATCCAGGAGTCTTAACCGCGGCCCCGGCGAACCGATCCAGCTTGACCGGCGGAAACGCGCTCGGCCGCGTCGCGGATCGGCGATCCGCACCCGGCCGCGCGCCGCCGCGCGCGGTCAGGCCCGCGTGGAGCCCGCCAAGCTGTCGAAGAATTCCCTCACTCGCGAAAAAAATCCAGCGGATTCCGGATGGGTCTCCCGGGAACTTTCGGATTCGAACTCCTGCAGCAGCTCGCGCTGGCGCCGGGTCAGGTTCTGCGGCGTCTCCACGACCACCTGGATGTAGAGGTCGCCGTGGTCGCGCGAGCGC
>DATLFZ010000437.1:0-3569 GCA_035540795.1 Beijerinckiaceae bacterium
GGTTTTCGATCGCCTCGCAGGCACCTGGACCTACTGGGGCTGGAAGGGCGGTTACTTCTCCACAGAAGAGGACGCGCGCGCCTTCTTCGACGAGCTGCGCTTCATGCTCGCCAGCCAGAAGGCGGCGCCGAACTCGCCGCAATGGTTCAACACCGGCCTCCACTGGGCCTACGGCATCGAGGGCCCGAGCCAGGGCCACTATTACGTCGACTTCGGCACCGGCAAGCTGGTCAAGTCCAAGTCGGCCTACGAGCACCCGCAGCCGCACGCCTGCTTCATCCAGTCGGTCGCCGACGACCTCGTCAACGAGGGCGGCATCATGGATCTGTGGGTGCGCGAGGCGCGCCTGTTCAAGTACGGCTCCGGCACCGGCTCCAACTTCTCGCGCCTGCGCGGCGAGGGTGAGAGGCTGTCCGGCGGCGGGCGCTCCTCCGGCCTGATGAGCTTCCTGAAGATCGGCGACCGGGCGGCGGGCGCGATCAAGTCCGGCGGCACCACCCGGCGCGCCGCCAAGATGGTCGTGGTCGACATCGACCACCCCGACATCGAGCAGTACATCGACTGGAAGGTGAAGGAGGAGCAGAAGGTCGCCGCTCTCGTCACCGGCTCGAAGGTCGTGCGCAAGCACATGAGCGCGGTCATGAAGGCCTGCGTCAATTGCGAGGCCGAGGGCGATTCCTGCTTCGATCCGGAGAAGAACCCGGCGCTCAAGCGCGAGATCAGGCTCGCCCGGCGGGCGCAGGTGCCGGACAACTACATCAAGCGGGTCATCCAGTTCGCCCGCCAGGGCTACACCGAGATCGCCTTCGACACCTACGACACGGACTGGGATTCGGAGGCCTACCTCACCGTCTCGGGCCAGAACTCCAACAACTCGGTCTCCCTCACCGACGACTTCCTGCGCGCCGTCGAGGGCGACGAGGACTGGCAGCTCACCGCCCGCACCACCGGCAAGCCGGTCAAGACCCTCAAGGCGCGGGACCTGTGGGAGAAGATCGGCTACGCCGCCTGGGCCTCGGCCGATCCGGGCCTGCACTTCAACACGACGATGAACGACTGGCACACCTGCCCGGCGGGCGGGCGGATCCGGGCCTCGAACCCGTGCTCCGAGTACATGTTCCTCGACGACACCGCCTGCAACCTGGCCTCCGCGAACCTGCTCGCCTTCTACGACAAGGCGACCCGCGCCTTCGACGTGGAGGGCTACGAGCACCTCGTGCGCCTGTGGACCATCGTCCTCGAGATCTCGGTGACGATGGCGCAGTTCCCGTCGAAGGAGATCGCGCAGCTCTCCTACGAGTACCGCACCCTCGGGCTCGGCTACGCCAATATCGGCGGGCTGCTCATGACCATGGGCCTTCCTTACGATTCGGAGGCCGGCCGGGCCCTGTGCGGCGCGCTCACCGCCATCATGACCGGGGTCGCCTACCGGACCTCGGCCGAGATGGCGGCGGCGCTCGGCACCTTTCCGCGCTACGCCGAGAACAAGGACTCGATGCTGCGGGTGATCCGCAACCACCGCCGCGCCGCCCACGGGGAGGTGTTCGGCTACGAGTTCCTCAGCACCAACCCGGTGCCGCTCGACCACGCCTCCTGCCCCGACCCGCGCCTGATCGCCCGCGCCGTGAAGGCCTGGGACGACGCGCTGGCGCTCGGCGAGGCGCACGGCTACCGCAACGCGCAGGTCTCGGTGATCGCGCCGACCGGCACGATCGGCCTCGTCATGGACTGCGACACCACCGGCATCGAGCCGGACTTCGCGCTGGTGAAGTTCAAGAAGCTCGCCGGCGGCGGCTACTTCAAGATCATCAACCAGGCGGTGCCGGACGCGCTCCGCGTCCTCGGCTACCGGGAATCGGAGATCGCCGAGATCGAGGCCTACGCGGTCGGGCACGGCTCCCTCAAGCAGGCGCCGGCGATCAACCCGTCGACCCTGCGGGCGCGGGGCTTCACCGACGACAAGATCGCGGCGGTCGAGAAGGGGCTGAAGAGCGCCTTCGACGTCAAGTTCGTCTTCAACCGGTGGACGCTGGGCGAGGACTTTTTGCGCGACGCCCTGAAGGTGCCCGCGGAGAAGCTCGCCGAGCCCGGCTTCGAGCTCCTGCCCTTCCTCGGCTTCTCCAAGGCCGAGATCGAGGCGGCGAACCTGCACGTCTGCGGCGCCATGACCCTCGAAGGCGCGCCGCACCTGAATCCCGAGCACTACCCGGTCTTCGACTGCGCCAACCCGTGCGGCCGCATCGGCAGGCGCTACCTCTCGGTCGAGAGCCACATCCGCATGATGGCGGCGGCGCAGCCCTTCATCTCAGGGGCGATCTCCAAGACCATCAACATGCCGAACGACGCCACCGTCGAGGACTGCAAGAACGCCTACATGCTGTCCTGGCGCCTGGCGCTGAAGGCGAACGCCCTCTACCGGGACGGCTCCAAGCTGTCCCAGCCCCTCAACGCGGCGCTGATCGCCGACGAGGAGGACGACGAGCTCGAGGCGGTGGACGCGCTCCTCGCCCAGCCGAGCGCGGCCCGCACCGCCGCGGTCGCCGAGCGCATCGTCGAGCGCATCATCGAGCGCGTGGAGCGGGTCGAGGTCCCCGTGCGCCAGCGGGAGAAGATGCCGAGCCGGCGCACCGGCTACACGCAGAAGGCGGTGGTCGGCGGCCACAAGGTCTACCTGCGCACTGGCGAGTACCAGGACGGGCGCCTCGGCGAGATCTTCATCGACATGCACAAGGAGGGCGCCGCCTTCCGGGCGATGATGAACAACTTCGCCATCGCGGTGTCGCTCGGCCTGCAATACGGCGTGCCGCTCGAGGAATACGTGGAGGCCTTCACCTTCACCCGGTTCGAGCCGGCGGGCTTCGTCCAGGGCAACCCGGCGATCAAGAACGCGACGTCGATCCTCGACTACGTGTTCCGCGAGCTCGCCATCTCCTATCTCGCCCGGCACGACCTCGCCCACGTGGACCCGTCCGACATCGGCTTCGACGTCCTCGGCAAGGGCGAGACGCAGGCGAAGGCGCCGGAAGGCGGCGTTGCCCCGCAGGTCGCCGCCCCGCAGGTCGCCTCGACCGGCTTCGTGCGCGGGCGCCCGCTCATGCTCATCCAGGGCGGCGGCGGCGTCCTCGGCGCGACGGCGCTCAAGGGCGACCTCGCCACCGCCGAGGCGCAGACGGGCCTGTTGGACCTCCCCCCGGTGCCGAGCCCGGCGCCCGCCGGCCCCTCCGCCGCCGACAAGCGCACCGAGGCCCGCATGAAGGGCTACGAGGGCGAGGCCTGCCCCGAATGCGCCAACTTCACGCTGGTCCGCAACGGCACCTGCCTGAAGTGCGACACCTGCGGGAGCACCACGGGGTGTAGCTAGCCGGGCCGCCGGGCCGGCGTCTGGAGCGTCCGGACGGACACAACCCTACTTCGTCATGGCCGGGCTCGTCCCGGCCATCCACGCGCGCCGCAGGCGCCCGGCGGTGCAGCCGCCGTTCCGGAGGCGGCGCGCGCGGCCCCAAGACGTGGGTGGCCGGGACGAGCCCGGCCATGACGGTGGAGGGGGGTGGTGCAGGAAGGGGGGAGCG
>DATLFZ010000438.1:0-4998 GCA_035540795.1 Beijerinckiaceae bacterium
GGCGACAAGGCATGACAGGACGCGTCGCATCCAGGGACTCCCGGTACGCTCGCCTCCTCTGCGGGCGAGCATAGGACAGGGCGCGGCCGATGTCACGGCCGAACAGGCGTCCGTTCCGGCGGGATGGGCAAAAGGGTCGAGCTCGACTTCCGGACAGACGGCAGCCGGCCCGGAACTACCACCCTGCTCCAACGTTGTTCAGCCGCAACGACAATGGTTCGAGCACAACAATGAACGAATTCCCTTCCTCCACTCAAGCTCTTCCGGCCGAATCACCCTCCTGGCTGCGCGCCACCGTCGGATTCGTCACCTCCACAGCGCTGTTCATCGGCTCGGCCGTGCTGATCGGCTCGTTCTGACGCGATTCTACTTCTCTAATCCGGCAACGGCCGGCCTTCCCTCCCCATCCGGGTCGCCCCCGGCACCCCGTGACCGCGTTCCCGCTTCGGTGTAGAGCACCGGCAACACGGGACCGGACATGAACGACACCATCGACAGGCTCAGCGCCTGGCTGCGCACCGAGAGCCCCACCCACGCGCCCGCGGGCGTCAACCGCATGATGGACCTCGTCGCGAGCGAGGCCGGCGAGGCCGGCATCGCCGTCGAGCGCATCGAGGGGCGGCCGGGACTCGGCGACGTGGTGATCCTGCGCGCGGGGCCGGAGCGGGACGAGCCGGCGACGCTCGTCATGTCCCACCTCGACACGGTCCACCCGCTCGGCACCTGCGAGCACGACCTGCGGGTCCGGCTCGAAGGGGACCGCCTCTACGGCCCCGGGGCCTACGATATGAAGGGCGGCGCCTGGCTTGCGCTGCAGGCCTTCAAGGACGTGGCCCGCGCCGGCAGCGCCAAGCGCCCGCTCGTGTTCCTGTTCACCCCCGACGAGGAGATCGGCAGCCCGATGACGCGGCCGATGATCGAGGACCTCGGCGGCAAGGCCGCCTTCGTCCTCGTCACCGAGCCGGCCCGGGACGGCGGCCGCATCGTCACCTCGCGCAAGGGGGTCGGCCGCTTCGACGTGCAGGTGGAGGGCCGACCCGCCCATTCCGGCTCGCGCCACCAGGACGGCCGCAGCGCCATCCGGGAGGCCGCCCGTCAGATCCTGCGCATCGAGAACATGACCGACTACCCCCGCGGCGTGACCACGACCGTCGGCATGGTCACCGGCGGCACGGCGGCGAACGTGGTGCCGCAGCATTGCCGCTTCTCCGTCGACCTGCGCGTCACCTCCGCGAGCGACGGCGAGGCCTATGCCGCCGCCATCCTCGGCCTCACCCCGCACGACCCGGACGTGAAGGTCACCATCGCCGGCGGCATGAACCGGCCGCCTTACGAGAAGACCGAGGCGGTCGCGCGCGTGTTCGAGCACGCCCGCGGGCTCGCCGCCGAGATCGGCTTCGACCTCGAGGAGGTGCCGATGACCGGCGGCGGCTCCGACGGCAACTTCACCGCCGCGCTGGGGGTGCCGACCCTCGACGGCCTCGGCATCGACGGCGACGGGGCGCACACGCTCAGCGAATACGGCCTCGTCTCCTCGATCGAGCCCCGCCGCAAGCTCATGCGGCGCCTCCTCGAGACCCTGTGACGGGCGGGGACAAGCCCGCCGTCGCGCTTGCAAAGCCCGCCCCGAGCGACCATGTAAAGGCCTGATTTCCACGAAGATTCGCCGCCAGCGCGGCTCGTCCGCGGCCTTCGTCGCGACGCGTGAGAGACACCCTTGAGCGATCCCAAGAATCCCGGCGGCTCCGACACGCCGCCCCCCGCCAGCGACATCAAGCCGATCTCGATCACCGACGAGATGAAGCGCTCCTACCTCGATTACGCCATGAGCGTGATCGTGGCCCGCGCGCTGCCGGACGCCCGCGACGGGCTCAAGCCCGTGCACCGGCGCATCCTCTACTCGATGCACGAGAACGGCTACACGCCGGACAAGAAGTACGTGAAGTCGGCCCGCATCGTCGGCGACGTGATGGGCCAGTACCACCCGCACGGCGACCAGGCGATCTACGACGCCCTCGTGCGCATGGCGCAGGATTTCTCCATGCGCCTGCCGCTCATCGACGGCCAGGGCAATTTCGGCTCCGTCGACGGCGATCCCCCGGCGGCGATGCGCTACACCGAGTCGCGCCTCGCCAAGCCCGCGATGGCGCTGCTCGAGGACATCGACAAGAACACCGTCGACTTCTCGCCGAACTACGACGAGTCGAAGGACGAGCCGGTCGTGCTGCCGGCCCGCTTCCCCAACCTCCTGGTCAACGGCGCCGGCGGCATCGCCGTCGGCATGGCGACCAACATCCCGCCGCACAATCTCGGCGAGATCGTCGACGCCTGCCTCGCCTACATCGAGGACCCGGCGATCTCGATCGACGACCTCATCGAGATCGTGCCCGGGCCCGACTTCCCGACCGGCGCCCTCATCCTCGGCCGGGGCGGCGCCCGCAGCGCCTACCACACGGGCCGCGGCTCGATCATCATGCGCGCCCGCGCCGAGGTGGAGGAGATCCGCAAGGAGCGCGAGGCGCTCATCTTCACCGAGATCCCCTACCAGGTGAACAAGGCGACGCTGATCGAGAAGATCGCCGAGCTCGTGCGCGAGAAGAAGCTCGAGGGCATCTCGGACCTGCGCGACGAATCCGACCGGGACGGCATGCGCATCGTCGTCGAGCTCAAGCGCGACGCCGTCGCCGACGTGGTTCTGAACCAGCTCTACCGCTTCACGCCGCTGCAGCAGTCCTTCGGCGCCAACATGGTGGCGCTGAACGGCGGCCGGCCCGAGCTCCTCAACCTGCGCGACCTGATCAAGGCCTTCGTCGAGTTCCGCGAGGAGGTGGTCAGCCGGCGCACCAAGTTCCTCCTCGGCAAGGCGCGGGAGCGCGCCCACGTCCTGTGCGGCCTCGCCATCGCGGTCGCCAACATCGACGAGGTCATCCGCCTCATCCGCACCGCGCCCGACCCGAACGCCGCCCGCGAGGCGCTGATGGGGCGGGACTGGCCGGCGAAGGACATCGCCCCGCTCATCGCCCTCGTCGACGATCCCCGCCACCGGGTCGCCGAGGACGGCACCTACCGCCTGTCCGAGGCGCAGGCCCGCGCCATCCTCGACCTGCGCCTGCAGCGGCTCACCGCGCTCGGCCGCGACGAGATCGGCGAGGAGCTGCAGAAGCTCGCCGCCGAGATCTCCGACTACCTCGACATCCTGCGCTCGCGGGTGCGCATCCTCGGCATCATCAAGGACGAGCTCGCCGCCGTGCGCGAGGCCTTCGCCACGCCGCGCAGGACCCAGATCACCGAGTCGGACGCCGATTTCGAGGACGAGGACCTGATCCAGCGCGAGGACATGGTGGTGACCGTGTCCCACGCCGGCTACGTCAAGCGGGTGCCGCTCTCGACCTACCGGGCCCAGCGCCGCGGCGGCAAGGGCCGCTCCGGCATGACCACCCGGGACGAGGACTTCGTCACGCGCCTGTTCGTCGCCAGCACCCACACGCCGGTGCTGTTCTTCTCCTCGCGGGGCCAGGCCTACAAGGAGAAGGTCTGGCGCCTGCCGGTGGCGGCGCCGAACGCCCGCGGCAAGGCGCTCGTCAACATCCTGCAGCTGCGCCAGCAGGACGAGCGCATCACCACCATCATGCCGCTGCCCGAGGACGAGGCGTCCTGGGACAAGCTCGACGTGATGTTCGCCACCGCCTCGGGCTCGGTGCGGCGCAACAAGCTGAGCGACTTCGTCCAGGTCAACCGCAACGGCAAGATCGCCATGAAGCTCGACGAGGGCGATTCCATCGTCGACGTGCAGATCTGCACCGAGGACGACGACGTCCTCCTGACCACCGCCGGCGGCCAGTGCATCCGCTTCCCGGCCACGGACGTGCGCGTGTTCAAGGGCCGCGATTCGACGGGCGTGCGCGGCATCTCGCTTGCCGAGGGCGACCGGGTCATCTCGCTCGCCATCCTGCGGCACTTCGAGGCCGCGCCGTCCGAGCGGGCGGCCTATCTCAAGCAGTCCGGCGCGATCCGCCGGGCGGCGACCGGAGAGGACGTCGAGCCCGAGGAGCCCACCCCCGAGGCCGAGGAGGCCGCCGGCGACGTGTCGATCTCGCCCGAGCGCTACACGCAGATGGGTGCGGCCGAGCAGTTCGTGCTCACCGCGACCGAACTCGGCTTCGGCAAGCGCTCCTCGTCGTTCGAGTTCCGCGTGTCGGGACGGGGCGGCAAGGGCATCCGCGCGAGCGACCCGACCAAGCTCGAGGAGATCGGGCCGCTGGTCGCCGCCTTCCCCGTCGAGGAGACCGACGAGATCATGCTCGTGACGAACGGCGGGCAGCTGATCCGGGTGCCGGTCGACGGCATCCGCATGGTGAGCCGCGCCTCGAAGGGCGTGCGCGTCTTCAACACCCGCGAGGGCGAGCGGGTCGTCTCGGTGGAGCACATCGAGGGCGACGAGGTGAACGGCGAGGCCAACGGCGAGGCGGACGGGCCCGACACGGACGGCACGGAGGGCTGAGCCCCTCGGCCGGCCCGCGCCTCGTCATCCTCGGACGGCGCGACAGCGCCGACCCGAGGGCCTCCCCCCACCCCGTCATCCTCGGACGGCGCGCCAGCGCCGATCCGAGGATCGCGAAGAACGGATGGCCCTCGCCGCACGCGCCATCCCGCCTTGACCGGGCGCGGAACGGGCCCTATCTGACCTCTGCCGGCCGCCGGCGCGTGCACCACGCCCGCGCGCGCTTCGTTCCACGAAGCGGGCAGTTGGGGGATAGTTTAACGGTAGAACAGCGGACTCTGACTCCGTTAGTCTAGGTTCGAATCCTAGTCCCCCAGCCAAACCTCACGATATCTCAGATCAATCTTTTCGGCCTGACCGGAAGCGTTGCTTTGTCCCCGCACCGGCTGTCGGGGCGATCACCCGAGCCGATCGAGCAATGCCGGCAGGTCGGCGATCGAGTCCACGACCCAGTCGGCGTGGGGTTCGAGGTCGGGCCGTGCGGCCGGGCCGAGGGG
>DATLFZ010000439.1:0-5420 GCA_035540795.1 Beijerinckiaceae bacterium
CCGGGTCATCGAGATCGGCTGCGTCGAGCTCCTCAACCACATCCCGACCGGGCGCAGCTTCCACGCCTACGTGAATCCCCAGCGTCCCGTCTCGCAGGGCGCCTTCAACGTCCACGGCCTGTCCGAGGCGTTCCTGGCCGACAAACCGGTCTTCGCGACGATCGCGGGCGACTTCCTCGCCTTCATCGGCGACGGCCGGCTCGTCGCGCACAACGCCGCCTTCGACGTGTCCTTCCTCAACGCGGAGCTGCGCCGGCTCGGCTACGGCCCCCTCGACGAGGGCCGCGTCGTCGACACCCTCGCCATCGCCCGCCGCAAGCACCCCGCCGCCGGCAACAGCCTCGACGCCCTGTGCGCCCGCTACGGCATCGACAATTCGCGCCGCACCAAGCACGGCGCCCTCCTCGACGCCGAGATCCTGGCCGAGGTCTATATCGAGCTCCTCGGCGGCAAGCAGGCGGACCTCGCCCTCGTCCCGATCGCGGCCGAACCGATCGTGCGGCGCGACGACGCGATCGTGCTCACGCAGGCCCGCGTGCGCGTGGCGAAGCCGCGGATCACCGACGCCGAACGGGAGGCCCACCTCGCCTTCGTGCGGACCCTCGGCCCCGCGGCCATCTGGCTCGACTACGTGGAGGGCCGGGAGGGCTGAAGCCGCCGGCCAGTGGACGGGGCCTATTCCAGCTCGCCGACGGCGGCTTCCACCGCCTCGACCACGGCGCCCGAGCGCAGGAGGTCGAAGGCCTGGCGCATCTCCGCGGCATACCAGCGGTCGCCCTCGAGGGCCGGCGGGATCGCCTCGCGGATGGCGGCGAGCGCCGCCCGCGAGCCCTTGCCGAGCGGAAAATCCTTCGCGACCGGCTCGACCAGGGTGAGCGCCTGCGCCGCCATCAGCAGCTCGCCGGCGACGATCTGCTCCGTGTTCTCGACGATGGTGCGGGCCTTCCGCCCGCACCAGGTCGAGTTCGAGACGTGGTCCTCGGCGTTCGACTTGCCCGGGATCGAATCGACCGAGCCCGGCGTGGCGAGGCCCCGGTTCTCCATCACCAGCGCCGACATGGCGCACTGGACCGTGGCGTAGCCGGTGTTGAGGCCGCGCTTGCCGGCGAGCAGGTTGCGCGGCAGGCCGTAGCTCATGGTCGGATCGACGAGGCGGGCGAGGCGGCGCTCGGAGATCGCGCCGAGATCCGCCATGGCGATGCCGAGGAGGTCCATGGCCTGCGCCACGTACTGGCCGTGGAAATGGCCGCCCGAGATCGACACGTAGCCGCCCGCCCCGTCGTCGAAGATGAGCGGGTTGTCGGTCGCCGCGTTGGTCTCGGTGGCGAGGATCCCCTCCACGTATTCGACCGCCTGGATGGCCGGCCCGTGCACCTGGGGCGCGCAGCGCAGGGAGTAGACGTCCTGCACCCGCGGCGCGGCGCCGTGGCCCTGCTGGCGCGGCTCGTCCGGAAAGACCACGTCGCGCGCCTGCGCGCTGCACCGCCGCGTGCCGTCCGTGATCCGCACCACGTTGCGGGCGACCTTCGCCTGGCCCGGATGCGGCCGTGCCTTGTGCACGCGGGGATCGAAGGCGGCGAGCTCACCCCGCATCGCCTCGAGCGACAGGCAGAGCGCGATGTCCGCGTGCTTCAGGATCCTTCGCGCGTCGTGCGTCGCGAGCACGCCGAGAGCGAGGGAGGTGGTCGAGCCGTTGATGAGCGCCGAGGCGTCCTTGGCCCCGAGGGGGAAGTCGGGGTCGAACCCGGCCGCGGCGATCGCCTCCCGGGCCGGCATGCGGCGGCCGCGGAAAAACATCTCGGCCTCGGGGAAGCCGCAGACCGCGCCGGCCATGTGGGCGAGCGGCGCGAGATCGCCGCTCGCGCCGACCGATCCTTTTTGCGGGATCACCGGATGCAGGCCGGCGTTGAGGAAGGCGACGAGCCGCTCGACGAGCTCCACCTGCGGGCCCGAATAGTTCGAGGCGAAGGCGTTGGCGCGCAGGAGCATCATCGCCCGGGTGGTGTCCTCGGCGAAGGGCTCGCCGACCCCGGTGGCATGGGCGAGCACGGTCTTGCGCTGGTAGGCTTCCATGTCGGCGACCTGGACCCGCTGGTCCTTGAACAGGCCGACGCCGGTGTTGAAGGCGTACATGAGCGGCGCGTCGTCGTGCATCCAGGTCCGGTCGATATAGGCCCGGGTCGCCGCGATGCGGTCGCGGGCTTCGGGCGCGAGCGCGGCCTGCGCGAAGCGGCCGTCCGGCCCGGGCCGGGCCACCCGCACCACCTCGGGGATCGTCAGGGTGGCGCCGTCGATGCTCACGATCATGGAAACCGCCTCTTCAGCCTGGCACAGGAAGTAGGGCCCTCCGCTGCCGGGCGCAAACGCCGCGGCTGTCCCGGCCGTCCCGGATGAGGTACTCTGGTTCCCCCGAACGGATCCGAGAGGCCCTCATGCGCATCCATGCCCTCCTGGCGGCGGCCGTCGCCGCCCTCGCCGCGCCGGCTTCGGCCCAGCCTCTCGCCCAGGCGGGCGCGCTGGCCTGCGACATCGGCGCCGGCATCGGGCTGATCGTCACCTCGCAGCGCGAGATGATCTGCACCTTCCGCAACGTGGCCGGGGAGCTCGAAGTCTACACGGGCACGATCCGCCGCTTCGGGATCGACCTCGGCGCCACCGCCGGCGGGCAGATGGTGTGGTCGGTGCTCGCGCCGAGCACGGTGGTGCGCGGGGCGCTCGCCGGCGAATACGCCGGGGCCGGGGCCGAGGCGAGCGTCGGCGCCGGGCTCGGCGCCAACGTCCTCCTGGGCGGCTCCAACCGCTCGGTCGCGCTGCAGCCCCTGTCCGTCCAGGGCCAGGCCGGGCTCAATCTCGCCGCCGGCGTCACCAGCCTCGAACTGCGCCCGGGCCAGCCGATCCGGTGAGGCCCGCGACCGCGGCGGTCGCGATCGGGGGGGAAAGCCCCTATCTCATGCCTTCGCGACGAAGGCGGACGCATGAGCGACAAGGACAAGGGCTGGTTCGACCGATGGTTCGGCTGGGGCGAGAGCGCCCCCGCGGCGGAGCCCGCCAAGGAGCCGGCCGCCGAGGCGCCGGCGCCCACCCCAGCATCCCGTTCGGAGGGTGCGCCCGACTACGCCGGCGCCGCGGGCGACCTCGCCCCGGCCGCCCCCACGGTCACGCAGGCCTCGCCCGACCTCGAGCCGGAGAAAAAGCTGCCGGCCGAACTCGCCGGGGCCGACCTCCAGCCGGTCGACGGCGCCCCGGAGGGCGGCGGGCCCGTCGAGCCGATCCCCCGGTCCGAGCCGGACCTGCGGCACGAGCCCGAGCCGGCCGCGGCGTCGGCGCCCGAGAAGAAGAACTGGTGGCAGCGCCTCACCGAGGGCATGCGCCGGACCTCGTCCTCGATCGGCGAGAGCGTCACGAGCCTGTTCACCAAGCGCAAGCTCGACGCGGCCACCCTCGAGGATCTCGAGGACGTGCTGGTCCAGGCCGATCTCGGGGTCGAGACGGCGGCGCGGATCAGCGCGGCCGTCGGCCAGGGGCGCTACGACAAGGAGATCGCGCCGGAGGAGGTCAAGGCGATCCTCGCCGGCGAGGTCCAGAAGGTGCTGGAGCCGGTCGCGAAGCCCCTCGCCATCGACCGGGCCAAGAAGCCCTACGTCGTCCTGATGGTCGGCGTGAACGGCTCGGGCAAGACCACCACGATCGGCAAGCTCGCCCAAAAATTCCGCGGCCAGGGCCTCTCCGTGATGCTCGCCGCCGGGGACACTTTTCGGGCGGCGGCGATCGACCAGCTCAAGGTCTGGGGCACGCGCACCGGCGTGCCGGTGAAGGCCGGCGAGCCCGGCGCCGACGCGGCCGGGCTCGCCTTCGACGCCCTGCGGGCGGCGAAGGAGGGCGGCACCGACGTCCTCCTCGTCGACACCGCCGGACGGCTGCAGAACAAGACCGCTCTCATGGGCGAACTCGAGAAGATCGTTCGCGTCATGAAGAAGCTCGACCCGGAGGCGCCGCACGCGGTGCTCCTCGTCCTCGACGCCACCGTGGGCCAGAACGCCCTGTCGCAGGTCGAGCTGTTCCACAAGGCGGCGGGGGTGACCGGGCTCGTCATGACCAAGCTCGACGGCACCGCCCGGGGCGGCATCCTGGTGGCGCTGGCGCAGAGATTCGCCCTGCCGGTGCACTTCATCGGCGTCGGCGAGAGCGTGGAGGATCTCGCGCCTTTTGCGGCGCGGGACTTCGCCCGTGCCATCGCCGGGCTCGAGCGGGCCGCGTGAGGATGGACAGGGCCCGCCGCGCCGCCCTAGAAGCGCGCTGATGCCCGAGACCCCGATGGCGCGCCCGCCGCTCAATCCCTTCGTCAAGCTCCTGTTCGAGCTCGGGCCGCTGGTGCTGTTCTTCGTCGCCAACCAGCGGGCCGGCATCTTCACCGCGACCGCGATCTTCGTCGCCGCGGTGGTGGTCTCGCTCGCGCTGCACTACGCGCTGGTGCGCAAGCTGCCGATCATGCCGGTGGTCTCGGCCGTGGTGGTGGTGGTCTTCGGCGGGCTCACCCTGATCCTGCACGACGACCTGTTCATCAAGCTGAAGCCGACCATCGTGAACACCCTGTTCGGCCTCGTGCTCCTGGGCGGCCTGTGGTTCGGCAAGCCGCTCCTCGCGATCGTCCTCGACAGCATGATCGCGATGGATGCGGAGGGCTGGCGCAAGCTCACCTTCCGTTGGGCCCTGTTCTTCTTCGTGCTGGCGGCGCTCAACGAAATCGTCTGGCGCACGCAGACGACCGATTTCTGGGTCGCCTTCAAGCTGTTCGGCATCATGCCGCTGACCATCGCCTTCGCCCTCGCGCAGACGCCGCTCATCATGCGCCACGAGCTCAAGCGCGAGGCCCCGCCCGCCGGCTGAGGCCGGCGTCGCTTCCGGTCGCCCTCTCCCCCGTCACGGCCGGGCTCGTCCCGGCCACCCACGCGAACACCGCCGCGGGGCCGTTTTGCACGCCCCTATGCGGCCGCCCTGGTCTCGAGGTGGATCTCGCGCCCGAGCGCGTGCAGCGCCCGCTCGATCTGGTCGAGGCGTGATTCGTGGTCGAGATCGAGCAGCCGATCGATCTGCGGCGGATGGACGCCGAGGCGGCGGGCGAGTTCGGCCTTGCGGACGTCGCCCTCGACCATCGCGCGCTGCAGTTCGAGCTTGAGCCGGGTCAGGGTCGAGAGCGTCACGTGGTGGTCGCCCGGGTGCGACGGCGCCGGGACCGGCTCCCGCGCGACGATGCGGCCCCGCAGGGCCGTCGCGACCGCATCGGCGGCGTGCGCGAGCGCTTCCTCGACCGTGGCCCCGAACGAGGCCACCTCCGGGAGGTCGGGGCAGGTCGCGAGCAGGGTCCCGTCATCGGGGGTCAGGACGATCGGATACCGCATCTAGTGCCATGCATCGGAAGG
>DATLFZ010000440.1:0-11171 GCA_035540795.1 Beijerinckiaceae bacterium
GCAATCCCGGGCGATCGGCGACCACATCTACCACCCCGCCGGCGCCCACGCGCAGGTCCGCGACAGCATCATGCGCGCCAAGACGTCGGAGGACTACTACGAGGACCTCGCCTGGCTCTACGGCGGCACGGGCCTCGACGCGCCGCCGTAGAGCCAGGCGAGGTCCTCGTAGTAGTCCTCCGACGTCTTGGCGCGCATGATGCTGTCGCGGACCTGCGCGTGGGCGCCGGCCGGGTGGTAGATGTGGTCGCCGATCGCCCGGGATTGCAGCTGGACGCGGGCGGTGCGCACCACGCGCTGGGCGCGGTAGGCCTCGAGGGCCCGGTCGGGGTCGTGCGGATGGGCGGCGAGGCTGTGCGAGAGGCAGACCGCGTCCTCCATCGCCATGCACGCGCCCTGGGCGAAATACTGCAGCATCGGATGGGCCGCGTCGCCGAGGAGGACGACCCGCCCGTCGACCCAATTCTCGACCGGGTCGCGGTCGCACAGCACCCAGAGCTTCCAGTCGCTGCCGTGGTCGATGATCTTCCGCGGCGTCGGGTGGACGTGCTCGAAGCCCTTGCGGACCTCGTCGGCCGAAACCGGCTTGCCGGCCACCGGCTCCGGCGCGTCGTTGTGGTACGTGACCACGAGGTTGAACACCTTCCAGCCGGAGAGCGGGTAGTGCACGATGTGGCACTTCGGCCCGGCCCACAGGGTGGCCGCGTTCCAGCGCAGATCCTCCGGCATGCGCTCGGTCGGGATCACCGAGCGGTAGGTGGTGTGGCCGGAGACCCGGGGCGGGCCGTCGCCGACGACCTTCTTGCGCACGTTCGACCACAGCCCGTCGGCGCCGACGAGGAGGGAGCCGTCGACCCGGCCGCCGTCGGCGAGGAGCGCCGTCACCCGGCTCCCGTCCTGCTCGTAGCCGACCACCTCGCTCTTCACCCGCAGCTCGATCCGCGGGTGATCGCGGCAGGCCTTGAGGAGGACCCCGTGCAGGTCGCCCCGATGCACGACCGCGTAGGGGTTGCGAAACCGAGTCCTGAAGGGCTCCCCGAGGTCGATATGCGTGATCTCCTCGCCCGTGAGCGCGTCCATCAGGCGGAGCTGGTCGATGTAGACCGCCATGCCCCGGGCGGCCTCGCCGACCCCGAGCCGGTCGAAGCAGTGGAAGGCGTTCGGCCCGAGCTGGATGCCGGCGCCGATCTCCCCGAGCGCCGGCGCCTTCTCCAGCACCGTCGCCGAAAACCCCTGCTGCGCGAGGCCGAGCGCCGCCGAGAGCCCGCCGATGCCCCCGCCCGCGATCAGGACCGGGCCGGTCATCGGGCTACCTCGACGCAACGAGGCGCAGCGGTGCCCGCGACGCCCCGTTGTTGAGCGCGACCAGCTTCCCGAGCAGGTCCATGAAGCGGCGCCGGTCCTCGGGCGCGAGCGGTGCCAGGATCCGCTCCTGCGCCCGGGCGACCGCCGGCTCGACGGCTTCGAGAAGGCGGGCTCCCGCCGGCGTGAGTCTTAGGAGCTTCACGCGCCGGTCGCCGGGCCGGCCGGTGCGCCCGATCAGCGCCTTCGCCTCGAGCCGCTCGATCACGCTGCCGAGGGTCGACCGGTCGAAGGCGACGAGGGCCGAGAGCCGCGTCGCGTCGACGCCCGGGTGCTCGCGGATGGCGACGAGGGCGGCGTACTGGACCGGCGTGACGTCGTGCGCGGCGGTCTCCTCCATGAAGATCGCGACGGCGATCTGCTGGGCGCGCCGGATCAGGTGACCGGGCTTCGCGTAGACGTCGTCCATCGACATCCGTCGGCTCCCCGCGGCGCGAGGCACGGCCGCGAATTGACAGGCTACGGTCTGTCAGTACGCTGTCAATCTCCCGAAGCGGAGGAGGGTGCCGTGGAAGCCGTTCGACAGACCCCCGAGCGCGAGGCCTTCTACCGGAAGATCGACCGGGACAACCTCACGGCCCTGTGGAACGTGATGGGCGCCCTGATCACGCCGGAGCCGCGCAGCGCCTGCCGGCCGGCGCTGTGGCGCTTCGATGCCATCCGCGACTACATGCTGGAAGCCGGCGGGCTGATCACCGCCAAGGAGGCCGAGCGGCGGGTCCTCGTCCTCGAGAATCCCGGCCTGCGCGGCCAGTCCAAGATCACCACCTCCCTCTATGCCGGCGTGCAGCTCGTCATGCCCGGGGAGGTCGCCCCGGCCCATCGGCACGCGCAATCGGCCCTGCGCTTCGTCCTCGAAGGCAGGGGCGCCCACACCGCCGTCGACGGCGAGCGGACGCTGATGGAGCCGGGCGATTTCGTCATCACCCCCTCCATGACCTGGCACGACCACGGCAACAGCTCGCAGGAGCCGATGTTCTGGCTCGACGGGCTCGACATCCCGGTGGTGCAGTTCCTGGACGCCTCCTTCGCCGAGGGATTCGGCGACGACGAGCAGCCGATCACCCGGCCCGACGGCGACAGCTTCGCCCGCTTCGGCCACAACCTGCTGCCGGTCGACCTGAAGCGCAGCTCGAAGACCTCGCCGGTCTTCAACTACCCTTATGCGCACACCCGGGAGGCGCTCGAGGCCATGAAGGCGCGGGACGAATGGGACCCGTGCCACGGCCTCAAGCTGCGCTACACGAACCCGGTCAGCGGCGACTACGCAATGCCCACCATCGCCACCTTCATCCAGCTGCTGCCGAAGGGTTTTTCCACCTCCCGCTACCGGTCGACGGACGCCACCGTATTCACCCCGGTGGAGGGGCGGGGGCGCACCCGCGTGGGCGACGAGGTGCTCGAATGGGGGCCGAAGGACGTCTTCGTCGTCCCGAGCTGGAAATGGGTGACGCACGAGGCGGACGAGGAGGCCGTGCTGTTCAGCTACTCCGACCGGCCGATCCAGGAGAAGCTCGACCTGTTTCGCGAGGATCGCGGCAACGCCTGAGCGCCGGCGCGGCCCGGAGGACAGGCGGCCTTCCCCGCCGGGGGCGGGCGTGGAATCCTGGCACCTGGATTCCCGTCGGCGGAGGCGAGATGCGCAAGTCCCGGCCCGATCCGGCCCGACGCGAGGCCGCCGACGTGCTGCCGCTCGCGCGCAGCGTCGGCTACCAGGTGCGCATGGCGCACCGGGCCCTGCAGCGCTACCTGCAGGCCAAGATCGGCCCGTACGGGGTCACGCCCGGGATGTGGTACTTCCTGCGGGCGCTCTGGAACGAGGACGGGCTCACGCAGAGCGAGCTGTCGCGGCGCATCGGCACCATGGAGCCGACCACCCTGACGGCGATCGCCGCCATGGAACGCGGCGGTCTCGTCACGAGGGTGCGCAGCGAGCGCGACCGGCGCAAGCAGCACGTCTTCCTCACGGAACGCGGCCGCGCGCTCAAGCGCGAGCTGCTGCCGCTCGCCGTCGAGGTCGTGGACACGGCGACGGCCGGCTTTACGGCCGAGGAGGTGGGGGCGCTCCTGAACGCCCTGTCGCGGATCCAGCGGAACTTGGATGCCGCGCTCTCGGACGTGACGCGCGATCCGGTGGACCGCTCGGCGGCCCCGGGCTAAGGGCGGCAGAGCGCGCAGGAGGAGGCGATGGCCGTCATCCGGATCGAAGCCGTCGAGGACCCGAAATCGGGCCTCTACTTCGTCGAGATCTACAATCCGGCCGATTCCGAGCGGCCGTTCGTCACCACAGCGCCGCGGTACAGGTCCGCCGCCGCGGCCGAGACCGACACGATCGCGATCCTCGCCGCGGCCGCCAACAACGCCCGGCCGGAGAACCGGGATCCGGGCTGAATCAGCCGAGGCCGGTCTGGCGGGTCGTCGCGATCTCGCGCCCGTCCGCGGCGGAGCGCAGGATGGCGAGACACACCTCCATTGTCGCGAGCCCCCAGGCGCCCGAATGCAGGGGCGGGCGCCCGAGCCGCACCGCGTCGGCGAACTCGTCGACCACCTCCGCCCGCGGGACGGCGGGGGCCGGCAGGGGATCGAGCCGGCGCTCGTCGGCGTAGATCATGACGCCGTCCGGCAGCGGCCGCAGGTCGGCGCGATCGCACGAGACCAGCACGAAGCCGAAATGGTTGTGCAGCGGCGGGTCGCCCGCCGGCGGCTCCGCTCCCCCGCCGTACATGCGCGCGGTCTTGAGGGCGATCTCCGCTTCAGTCCCGGAGAGGCCCTCCAGCTGGCTCCGCGCGGCGCCGTAGCGGTCGGGGTCGCGGCGCTGGCCCATCTCGCCGATCCAGCCGCAGAACTCGTCGGTGTCGAAGCGGCCGTAGCCGCTGTAGGTCAGGCTCGCGAAGGCCCCGTCGGCGAAGGTCAGGAGCGCCGAATAGGCGCCTTCGGTCGGGCGGGCCGGGTCCCAGGCGCCGGTCGCGGCCCGCACGCTCGCGACCCGGCCGCCGCCGAGGAGACGGACGATGTCGACCTGATGGGCGGCCTGGCTGAACACTACGCCCCCGCCCTCCGCCGTCGCCAACTCCTCGGGGCGCCGCGGCCGGTACAGGAAATCCGTGCAGTTGAGGGCGTGGATCATGCGCACGGCCCCGAACGCGCCGCTCTCGATCAGGGCGCGGGTGCGCCGGTAGGGCGCATCGAAGCTGTGGCTGTGTCCGACCACGAGATGCACCCCGGCCCGCCGGGTCGCCTCCACCATGGCGACGCATTCGTCGAGGGTCACGGCCATCGGCTTCTCGACGAGGACGTGCTTGCCGGCCGCCGCCGCGAGGGACACGTGGGCGGCGTGGAACTGGTGCGGCGTCGCGAGGTAGACCGCCTCGATGTCCGGATCCGCGCAGAGCTCCGCCACTTCCGCATAGGCGCGACCGGAGAAGTCCCGGACGAAGCGCTCGCGCGCCTCCGGCCGGGGGTCGGCGGCGGCGACGAGGCGGACGCGCGGATGCCGCGACAAGGTCGGCAGCATGAGCACGAAGGCGCGCCCGAGGCCGGCGACGCCGAGGCGGACCGGGCTCACAGGTCGAGCACCAGCTCGGGCGACTTCGCCCGCGACACGCAGACCATCACCTCCCGGGTCCGCTCCCGGTCGGACAGGACGAGGTCGCGGTGCTCCGGCTCGCCTTCGAGATAGCGCGTCCGGCAGGTGCCGCAGGTGCCGCTCTCGCATGAACTCGGCACCCGGTGGCCGGCCTCCCGCAACACCTCGAGGATCGTCCGGCCGGCCGGCACGTCGAGGACCGCGCCGCTGCGGGCGAGGCGCACGGTGAGGGGCCGGTCGACGGTGCCGGGAATCGGGCGGCCCGCCCCGAAATCCTCGAAATGGACGGCGGACGAGGACCAGTGTCCGGTCATGTCCCGCACCGCCTGCATGAGGCTGCGCGGGCCGCAGCAATAGAGGTGAGCGCCTTTCGGCTCCTCGAGCACCGGCCAGAGATCGTAGGCCCTGTCCGGGTCGCCCTCGTCGAAATGCAGCACGGCCTTGCCCCGGAACGCCGGTCCGGCGAATTCCTCGCGAAACGCCGTCACCGCGGGCGACCGGCAGAGGTAGTACAGCCGGAACGGCTTCCCGCCGGTGGCGGTCAGGTGGAGGACCATCGACCGGATCGGCGTGATGCCGATGCCCCCGGCGATGAAGAGATAGCGGACCGGGTTGCCCTTGAGGGCGAAGTCGTTGCGGGGCCCGGTCACCGACAGGGTGTCGCCGGCGGCGACCCCGTCGACGAGGGCGACGGAGCCGCCGCGCCCGTCCGCCTCGCGCTTGACCGCGATGAGGTAGCGGTCCCGTTCGGCCGGGTCGTTGCACAGGGAGTACTTGCGATCCTCGCCAGTCGGGACGCGCACGCCCACATGCGCGCCGGGCGTGAAGGGCGGCAGTTCGCCCCCGTCCGGCCGGCGCAGCTCGAACAGCCGGATGCCCTCCGCGATCGGCTCCGCCCGCGCGACCCGCAAATCCATGCGCTCCTGCGCGTCCGCCATCTCGACCTCGTCGTCCGGTCGAGAAATTAGAAAGCTAACCAAATTCCCGCAACCGGCGGCGTGCGGCGTCTCGACAGCCTCCGGCCGCGCGGCTATCCTCATGCTTAGGACGCTAAGGGTTTTCGGGGCCCGTCCCCCGCCCGCGAACTCTGGAGGTGTCGCATGCTGACCGCCCAGGAGAACGACCTTCTGTGCCGGGTCGAGGGCGAGGCGCCGATGGGCCGCCTCATGCGCCGGCACTGGGTTCCGGCGCTCCTGTCCGAGCAGCTCGCCGAGCCCGACGGGACCCCGGTGCGGGTGCGCCTGTTCGGCGAGGACCTCGTGGCCTTCCGCGACACCGACGGGCGGATCGGCATCCTCGGCGAGTTCTGCCCCCACCGGAAGGCCTCCCTCGCCTTCGGCCGCAACGAGGAATGCGGCCTGCGCTGCCTCTATCACGGCTGGAAGTTCGACGTGGACGGCAATGTGCTCGAAATGCCGTCCGAGCCGCCCGAGAGCCGCTTCGCCGAGAAGGTCAAGCACAAGGCCTACCCGGCCCAGGAAGCGGGCGGCTTCGTGTGGACCTACATGGGACCGCCGGAGCACGTGCCCGAATTCGAGCCGCCGCCCTGGGCGCCGGTGGCGGAGACACGGGTCAGCATCGTACGCATCGACCTGCCCTGCAACTGGGCGCAGGTCATGGAAGGCCAGATCGACTCGGCCCATTCCTCGAGCCTGCACTCCTCGGACATGCGCCCGGCCCGGGTCGACACCGCGAAGGCGGCCGACACCCATTGGCTGAGGCCTTCCACCGACAAGTCCCCGCGCATCCAGGTGCAGCTCACCAACTACGGCATGCGCTACGCGGCGATCCGGCGGCCGATCGCCCGGGCCGACACCCACGACTACGTGCGCATCACCACCTACGTCGCGCCGTTCACCGCGCTGATCCCGCCGAACAGCTCCTACAACGTGGCGAGCGTGATCGTCCCCAAGGACGACACCAACACCTACTTCCACTTCATCGCCTGGAGCGACCAGCCGGGCGGCGGCATCGACCAGGAGGCGTGGCGCAAGTTCTGCGTGGCGCAGGTCGGCATCGACCTCGACAAGGAGTTCAAGCCGGTGCTGCGGCGGGCCGACAACGACTACCTGCAGGACCGGCAGGCGATGAAGCTCGGCAACTTCACCGGCATTTCCGGGATCCCGAACCAGGACATCGCGATGTGGAACTCGATGGGTCCGATCGCCGACCGCACCAGCGAGCGGCTCGGGGCGAGCGACATCGCCGTCGTCCAGTTCCGCCGCTTGATGCTCGACGCGGTGCGGGCTTTCGAGGCGGGGGGCGGTCCGATCGGGCTTCTGGCGCCGCACGTGCCGCAGGCGAAGCTGCGCTCCTACCAGGGCATCGTCGAGAAGACGGAGAACTGGCGCACGCTGGGCGCCTCCGACGAGGAGGTCGCCCTGTTGGAAGGGCTCGAGGAGGACGAGACCGAGCGCGAGATGGCCGGCGCCGCGTGAGCCGCCGGCGCTCGTGCGGGGGGCCCTCGCCTCCGCCCGATCCTTGCGCCGGCGGGACCTTGCGCTAGCGTAGGAGGATCGCAAGGGCGACGATCCCGGAGAGTTCGAGGCGGAACCCGGAGCGCCCGTCAGAGGCGCCCGGCGAACAAAGCGGAGGAAACATGAGAAAGCTCGGAATCGCCGTCCTGGCGGCGGCGCTCGCATCGGGCGCCGCGATGGCGCAGGACAAGTCGTTCAAGCTCACCCTCGCGGGCGCGAGCCCCGGCGGCCTCTGGTCGCTCCTCGGCGTCGGCACCGACCGCGCCCTCAAGGAGAGCTTCCCCGGCTCGACGGTCACGTATCAGACGTCGGGCGGCGGCATCGCCAATGTGGGTCTCGTCGAGCAGAAGCGGGCGGAACTCGGTCTCGTCCACGATGCCGAGCTGCGCCTCGCGGTCGACGGCGAGCCGCCGTTCAAGACGAAGGCGAGCGACGTGGCGGCGGTCGCGAACCTCTACGATTGGGCGCCGATGCAGGTCGTCGTCACCCGCGACTTCGCCGAGCGGCACGGGCTGAAGACGTTCGAGGACATCGCCGCCAAGAAGGTGCCGATCCGGGTCGTGCTCAACCGGCGCGGCAACATCGCCCACATGGTGGCCGAGCAGATGTTCGCCGCCGCCGGGGCGAGCACGCAGGACATCGAGAAGTGGGGCGGCGCGGTCGTCCTCGCCGGTTCCGAGGAGCAGGCCGACCTCATGCGCGACCGCCGCGTTGACGCGCTCGTGAACAGCCTGTTCGTGGGCCAGCGCTCCGTGGTCGAGATCGGCCAGGCGGTGAACGTCGTCATGCTTCCGGTCGCCGACGCCACCATCCAGAAGGTCGCGAACGCCATGGGCGTCGGCAAGTTCACGATCCCGGCGGGCTCCTACGCGTTCCAGCCGGAGGCGGTGCCGACGGTGACGCTCGGCGCGCTCATGATCACCCGCAAGTCGATCTCCGACGACGTCGCCTACGCGGTCGCGAAGGCGCTCGTGGAGAACATCGAGCAGGTGCGGGCGGTCCATCCGGCCATGAAGGCGCTCACCCCGCAATTCCTGACCCAGCACAAGACCGTGCCGTACCATCCCGGCGCCGTGAAGTACTACAAGGAAAAGGGCCTGATGTAGCGCCCGCGCGGCCGTGCTCCGGCACGGCCGCATCCCCCGGCAGCGCGGACCCGGCATGTCCATCGTCGACGTCCTCTTCGGCACCGGCCGGGTGCGCGCCCTCGGAGGCCTGCTCGGCGGAGCCGTGCGGCTCTACGCCGTCCTGATCGCCGTCGGCGTCATCTACAACACCATCTTCGTCATCACCGACATGATGGGGTTCCTCACGGTCTTCCTGTCGGCGATGCTCGTCCTCGTCTTCCTCACCGTCGCCCCGGTGATGAAGGATCCCGCCGAACGGCCCTGGCTGATCGACTGGGCGCTCGCCGCCCTCGCGGCGGCGGCCGGCCTGTATTTCTGGTGGAACCTCAGGCACATCGTCAACCGCATCGCCCTGTTCGACGAACTGACCCCGTGGGAATTGTTCTTCGGCACCGCGATCCTGGTCCTGACGCTCGAGGCGACGAGGCGGGCGACCGGCCTCGGGCTCACGCTGATCGTCCTCCTCTTCCTCGCCTACAACCTGTTCGGGCACCACCTGCAGGGGGAACTCGGCCACGGCTACATCCCGCCCGATCACCTGATCGACGTCACGGTGTTCACGACCGACGGCATCTTCGGGGTGCCGCTGCGGGTCGCGGCGACCTACGCCTTCATGTTCGTGCTGTTCGGGACGGTCCTGTCCCGGGCCGGGGGCGGCGAGTTCTTCTACCGGTTCGGCGCGCTCCTGACCGGACGCTCCACCGGGGGCACGGCGAAGATCGCGATCGTCTCCTCGACCGCCTACGGCATGGTCTCGGGGAGCCCCACCTCGGACGTGGTCACGACAGGCTCGGTCACCATCCCGGTGATGGAGCGCGCCGGCTACACGCCGCGCACCGCCGGGGCGATCGAGGTGGCCGCCTCGACGGGCGGCTCGATCATGCCGCCGGTGATGGGCTCCGTCGCCTTCATCATGGCCGAGTACACGGGGATCCCCTACCAGCAGATCGCCGTGGCGGCCCTCGTTCCCGCCGCGCTCTACTACGTCGGCGTGTTCGTCCAGGTCCACTACATGTCGAAGCGGCTGGGGATGCGCGGCATCGATCCGGCCCAGATCCCGGTCTTCCGCGAGGCGATGCGGGGCGCCGACCTGTTCGTGATCCCGCTCCTCGCCATCGTCGGCGGCCTCGCGCTCGGCTATTCCGGCACCATGGTCGCGTTCTTCGGGACCATCGCGGTGTTCCTGGTCGCGCTGTTGCGCAAGGAGACGCGGCTCGGGCCGGTCCGGGTCTACGACGCCCTCGCGGAGACGACCCTCAAGACCGTGGGCGTCGTGGCCGCCTGCGCCGCGGCGGGCCTGGTCATCGGCGGGCTCAGCATGACCGGGCTCGCGCCCAAGTTCTCCTCCCTCATCAACCATCTCGGCGGCGGCACGCTGCTCGGCTCGCTCCTGGTGGCCGCGGTGGTGACGATCCTGCTCGGCATGGGGATGCCGACGCCCAGCGTGTACATCCTGGCGACCGTGCTGGTCGGGCCCGCGCTGCAGAAGCTCGGCCTGACCGTCATGGCCGCCAACATGTTCCTGCTCTATTTCGCGGTCCTCTCGGCGACCACGCCGCCGGTCGCGGTCGCGGCCTATGCGGCCGCGGCGATCGCCCGGGCCAACCCGATCATGATCGCCTTCCTGGCCACCAAGCTGTCGATCGCGGCGGTGATCGTGCCCTTCGCCTTCGCCTACAGCCCCGAGCTGCTCCTGATCGGCTCGGCCTTCCGGGTCGTGGTCGCGATCGCGACCGCCCTGCTCGGCGTGTTCCTGGTCGGCGTCGCGGTCGAGGGCTACTTCAACCGGCCGATGCCCGCATGGGCCCGGCTCCTCGCCGCCCTCGGGGGCCTCTGCCTGATCGTGCCGTCCCTGTCGCTCGTGCTCGCAGGCCTGGTGCTGGGGGCGGCCGGCCTCGCCCCGGCCTGGAGGCCGGTGGGCGGCTCCGGCGTGCGCGCGACCGCACCCGCCGCGGCGCGGGATTGATCGAAACGGGAGAGCTTCCTTGAGTGCCTTGCGGCTGTCCTTCGCCATCGGCGACTACGACCGGAACCGGCCCCTGATCGACGGGCGGGTGCAGGTCGACGGGGTCGACCCGGTCTTCATGACCCTCGATCCCGAGGAGATCTTCTTCCGGGCGTTCCGGCACGCGGAGTTCGACGTGTGCGAGCTGTCCCTCAGCAGCTACACCGTGAAGGTCGCCCGCGGGGACAGCCCCTACGTCGGCATCCCCGCCTTCCTGTCCCGCGCCTTCCGCCACACCTCGATCTACGTCCGCACCGACCGGGGCATTCGCGTCCCCGCCGACCTCAAGGGCCGCCGCGTCGGCCTGCCCGAATACCAGCTCACCGCCTGCGTCTGGGCCCGCGCGCTGCTCGAGGACGATTTCGGCGTAAAACCCTCCGACGTGACCTGGGTGCGCGGCGGCATCGAGCAGCCGGGCCGTCCGGAGAAGATCCGCATCGAGCTGCCGCCGGACGTTCGGCTCGAGGACGCGCCCGCCGGCGCCTCGCTCAACGCGCTCCTCGAGGCGGGGGAGATCGACGCCTTCACCGGGCCACGCGCCCCCTCCTGCTTCGAACGCGGCCATCCGCAGGTCGCCCGCCTGTTCGCCGACCCGACCGCCGCGGCGGACGCCC
>DATLFZ010000441.1:0-2211 GCA_035540795.1 Beijerinckiaceae bacterium
GGGCCTCGGGCAGCGGATAGGTGCCCTCCTGCTCGATCGGGTTCTGCGTGGCGAGGACGTGGAACGGCTTCGGCAGGTCGTAGCGCTCGCCGCCCACCGAGACGTGGTACTCCTGCATCGCCTGCAGGAGCGCCGACTGGGTGCGCGGGCTCGCCCGGTTGATCTCGTCAGCCATCAGGAGCTGGGCGAAGATCGGGCCCTTGACGAACCGGAAGGAGCGGCGCCGGTCGGCGCCCTCGTCGAGGATCTCCGAGCCCAGGATGTCGGACGGCATCAGGTCCGGGGTGAACTGGACCCGGCGGGCGTCGAGGCCGAGCACGGTGCCGAGCGTCTCGACGAGCTTCGTCTTGGCGAGGCCCGGCACGCCGACGAGGAGCCCGTGGCCCGAGGACAGGATGGTCGTGAGTGCGAGGTCGACGACCTGTTCCTGCCCGAAGATGACGCGGTGGATCGCCTCGCGGGCGCGGCCGACCGTCTCCAGCGCGTTCTCCGCGGTGCGGACGATCGCCTCGTCGAGCGCGGTCGGTTGGGCGATGCTCGCCGTCATGCGGTGCTCCCGAAATATCCGCTGTAGTCGCCCCGTCCCCTATGTGTCGCCGGAACGTTCCAGCTTTCAAGCCGTCGATCCGCCGCAGGGCGAATCGTACACAAGTCGGTGAGCGGGACGCCAGCGACACCGCATGCGCGACGCTCGTCTTGCGGCAACCGCTCCGGAACCTGAGCGGTTCCGTCGTCCTTTCCTTGCCGCTATAGGAGCGCCGGCGGGTGGCGATGACGCAGGATCGGCAATCGGGAAGCGCGCTCGAGCGGCTCAGCGCCGCCCTCGGCCAGGCGGGCCGCAAGGGGCCGCCGCCGGTCGAGCGCTGGAACCCGGCCTATTGCGGCGAGATCGACATGCGCATCGCCGCCGACGGCACCTGGTTCTATGCCGGAACGCCCATCGGCCGCATGCCGCTCGTCAAACTGTTCGCGTCGATCCTGCGCAGGGATCCGGAGCGCTACGTCCTCGTGACCCCCGTCGAGCGGGTCGGCATCGCGGTCGAGGACCAGCCCTTCCAGGCGGTGGAGATGGCCCTCGAAGGCGAGGGCCAGGGCCGCCGCATCGGGTTTCGCACCAACGTGGACGACCTCGTCGAGGTCGGGCCGGACCATCCGCTCGTCTTCGACCGCGGGCCGGACGGGGCGGTGAAGCCGCGGGTGCACGTGCGCCGCGACCTGTGGGCGCGGGTCACGCGGGCGCTCACCTACGACCTCGTCGAGCTCGGCGAGGAGCGCGACGTCGACGGCACCCGGATGTACGGCGTCGCGGTCGCCGGCGGCTTCGTGCCGATCGCGCCCGCCGCCGAGATCGCGGGCCTGCGGTGATCACGAGCGACCTCGACGAATTTCTGGAGCGGGCCGCGGCGCGGCTGCGGCCGGCGCCGGAAACGACTCCGTCCCTCGCCCATGGCGACCACTACATCGACCGCCAGAGCCTGCCGCGGATGCCGGACCTGCCGATGCGGCCGGCCGCCGTGCTGGTGCCCATCGTCACCCACGGCGACGAGGCGACGGTGCTGCTGACTGAGCGGGCGACGGGGCTTCGCACCCATTCGGGCCAGATCGCCTTCCCGGGCGGGCGCATCGACCCGGGCGAGACGCCCCTCGACACCGCCCTGCGCGAGGGGGAGGAGGAGATCGGCCTCGATCCCGGCGCCGTGCGACCGCTCGGCTATCTCGACGGCTACCATTCCTCGACCGGCTACGTGGTGACGCCGGTGGTCGGGCTCGTCACCCCTCCCCTCGCGCTGACCCTCAACCCGCACGAGGTGACCGAGGCCTTCGAAGTGCCGCTGGGGTTCCTGATGGACCCGGCCAACCACGAGGTCCACGCCCGCGACTGGAAAGGCGGCATCCGCCAGTACTACGCCATGCCCTGGCGCGAGCGCTACATCTGGGGCGTCACCGCCGCCATCCTGCGCAACCTCTACGTCCGCCTGCACGAGTGAGGTTCACGGATCGAGGCCGCGGCGGCCCGGACGGTTCACTCGTGCGGCACGGCCAGTTCGGGTAGGCGGCGAACATTGGCTGACGCGAGAAGAAAGACGATATGCTGGTTGAGGCTCACGCCTTCCCGAGCAGCCGCCTTCGCGAGCTCCGCGTGGAGCGATTTCGGCATGCGCACCAGAAGCTTGCCGCTATGATGCGGCTCGCTCGGGCGGGATGGGTCCG
>DATLFZ010000442.1:0-10693 GCA_035540795.1 Beijerinckiaceae bacterium
GGCGAACCCTTCTGAGCGGCGGCGCCGCGCTCGCCGCCGCGGCCCTCGGCGGCTGCGACAACCCGGTTCCGGGCATGGACGCCCCGCCCCTCGCCGCGCCCCCGCGCGGCCCCGCCGTGGCGGAGTCCGGCATCTACGGCCCGGTCCGCGGCGAGCCTTTTCCGATCCCCGCGGCGCCCTTGTCGCGGATCGACCCGGCCTTCCTGCGCACCCGCGTCCCTTACGCGGGCCGGGAGGAGCCGGGGACGATCGTCGTCGATCCCGGCGCGCGCCACCTCTACCTCGTGCTCGAGCGCGGGCAGGCCCTGCGCTACGGCGTCGGGGTCGGCCGGGAGGGCTTCGGCTGGTCGGGAACCGCGACCGTCGAGAACAAGCAGGAATGGCCCGACTGGTACCCGCCGAAGGAGATGATCCAGCGCCAGCCGGAGATTCGACGCCAGCTCACCCAGCTGCGCAGCGGCCTCGGCGTGCCGGGCGGCCCCGACAACCCCCTCGGCGCCCGGGCGCTCTACCTCTGGCAGAACGGCAAGGACACCCTCTACCGCATCCACGGCACCCTGGAGCCATGGACGATCGGCACGAGCGTGTCGTCCGGCTGCATCCGCATGATCAACCAGGACGCGATCGACCTCTACGACCGCACGCCGCTCGGCACCAAGGTGGTGGTGCTGCGCACGGCGTAAGAGCCCTTTTGCCTCACACAGGGGCGGCGCCGCGGTAGCGCACGAAGACGGAGCGGCCGGACGGGCCGAACAGGATCACCTCGTAGGTGTCCGGCTTGGCGCCTTCGACCTCCATGCCGGGCGAGCCGATCGGCATGCCCGGGACGGCGAGGCCACGGCCGGCGGGCTTTTCGGCGAGGAGCCGCTCGATGGCGCCGGCCGGGACGTGCCCCTCCACCACGTAGCCTGCGACCTCGGCGGTATGGCAGGAGGCGAGCGCCTGCGGCACCCCGAGGCGCGCCTTGACCCGGTTGAGGTCGGCGGAATCGACCGCCTCGACGTCGAAGCCGGCGGCGCGCAGGTGGTCGATCCAGCCGTTGCAGCAGCCGCAATGCGGGTCCTTGGTCACGCGGACGGTCGGACGGGTTCCGGCCGTCGCAGGGGCGGCGGCGAGCGCGGCGAGGCCGGAAAGGACGAGGCGGCGGGTCAGGGTCACGAATTCGCTCCCGAGCAGAGGCCTGTCCAAGAAATGGCCTCCCGAGCGCGGGCCCGCAACGCCTCTTTCCGCGCCACCGGGCCGCGGCTTCAACCTCTGCTCGCGCGAGTGACAAGCGCCGCAGCGGTCCCTATGATCCGCGCCCATCCGGCAGCGGGAACGACCGCGCCGCGTCACGGAGAGGAACATGTACGCACGTCTCGGCCTCGCCGCGCTTCTCGCGAGCGCGACCTTCCTGACCACCATCGACGCCGAAGCCCGCACCCTGCGCTGGGCCCGCTCGGGCGACGCGCTCACGCTCGACCCGCACGCCCAGAACGAGGGCCCGACCCACGCCCTCAACCATCACATCTACGAGACCCTGGCCGACCGCAACCAGAAGGGCGATCTGATCCCGGGCCTCGCCACCGAATGGCGCGTGCTGCCGAACGACCCGACGGTGTGGGAGTTCAAGCTGCGCCAGAACGTGAAGTTCCACGACGGCTCCGCCTTCACCGCCGACGACGTGGTGTTCTCGCTCCAGCGCGCCATGGCCCCGACCTCGGACATGAAGGGCCTCCTCACCTCGGTCGAGAGCGTGTCGAAGGTCGACGACCACACCGTGCACGTCAAGACGAAGGGCCCGAACCCGCTGCTCGTCAACAACCTCACCAACACCTTCATGATGAGCAAGGCCTGGGCGGAAAAGAACAACGCCACCCGGCCGCAGGACTTCAAGAACAAGGAAGAGAACTTCGCCGTCCGCAACGCCAACGGCACGGGGCCGTTCGTCCTCGTCTCGCGCGAGCCCGACGTGAAGACGGTGATGAAGCGCAACGAGAACTACTGGGGCCGGGGCGGCGAGGTGCCGCTCGAGATCAGCGAGATCGTCTACACGCCGATCAAGTCCGACGCGACCCGCGTCGCGGCGCTCCTCTCGGGCGAGGTCGACTTCGTGCAGGACGTGCCGGTGCAGGACATCGAGCGCCTCAAGGGCACGCAGAACCTGCGCGTCACAGAGGGCCCCGAGAACCGCACCATCTTCTTCGGCATGAACGTCGGCGCCAAGGACCTCAAGACCGACAACGTCGAGGGCAAGAACCCGTTCGCCGACAAGCGCGTCCGCCACGCCATGAACATGGCGCTCAACCGGGCCACCATCCAGCGCGTCGTCATGCGCGGCCAGGCGGTGCCGACCGGCGTGATCATGCCGCCCTTCGTCAACGGCTGGACCAAGGAGCTCGACCAGGCGCCGACGCCGGACGCGGCCAAGGCCCGGGCGATGCTGTCCGAGGCCGGCTACCCGAACGGCTTCACGGTCACCCTGCACTGCCCGAACGACCGCTACGTCAACGACGAGGGCATCTGCCAGGCGGCGGCGGGCATGCTCGGCCAGATCGGCATCAAGACCAACCTGGTGTCGCAGTCCAAGACCCTGCACTTCCCGCTGATCCAGAAGAACCCGCCGGAGACGGACTTCTTCCTCGTCGGCTGGGGCGTGCCGACCTTCGACTCCGAGTACATCTTCTCGTTCCTCTACCACACCCGCGACGCCAAGTACGGCAGCTGGAACGCCACCGGCTACTCGAACCCGGACGTCGACGCGAAGATCAAGTCGCTCGAGACCGAGACCGACAAAGCCAAGCGTGACGCCACCATCGCGGACCTGTGGAAGACCTTGAAGGACGAGACGCTCTACCTGCCGGTCCACCACCAGATGCTGGCCTACGCCATGCGCACCAGCGTCGACATCCCGGTCGACCCGCAGAACCAGCCGAAGCTGAAGTACGTGTCCTTCAGGGGCATGTGATCTCACGCGCGACCGTGATCCTCGGGCGGCCGAGCGCCGACCCGAGGACCGCGTGCCGCCCGGGGCGCCGCCCCCGGCACGATCCCCGCGATCCCCGGCCCGCCGCCTCCCGCGGCGCGTCGGGGATGACGCTTTGAGCAAGCGATGTTCGCGTACATTCTTCGCAGCCTTCTCCAGGGGGCGGTCGTGCTCGTCGCGGTCGCCTTCATCGCCTTCTCCATGTTCCGCTTCGTGGGCGACCCGGTCGCCAACATGGTCGGGCAGGAGGCGAGCATGGCCGACCGGGAGGAGCTGACCCGCCGGCTCGGCCTCGACCGCCCGTTCCCGGTGCAGTTCCTCGCCTTCCTCGGCAACGCCGCCCGGGGCGATTTCGGCATGTCCTACCGGCAGGGCCGGCCGGTCTCCTCGCTCCTGGCCGAGCGGCTTCCGGCGACGGTCGAGCTCGCCGTCCTGTCGGCGCTCTTCGCCACCGCGGTCGGGGTCGCGCTCGGCGTCTACGCGGCGATCCGACGACGAGGCATCCTCGCCAACACGGTCATGACCCTGTCGCTCGTCGGCGTGTCGCTGCCGACCTTCCTCATCGGCATCGGGCTCATCTACATCTTCGCCGTGGAGCTGCGCTGGCTGCCCTCCTTCGGCCGCGGCGAGACCGTGCGGCTCGGCTGGTGGACCACCGGCCTCCTCACCGAATCCGGGCTCAAGTCGCTGGTCCTGCCGGTGCTGACGCTCGGCTTCTTCCAGCTCACCCTGATCATGCGCCTCGTGCGCTCGGAGATGCTCGAGGTGATGCGCTCCGACTTCATCCGCTTCGCCCGCGCCCGCGGCATCCCGGAGCGGACGATCGAGTTCAAGCACGCCTTGCGCAACACCATGGTGCCGGTCGTCACCATCGCCGGCCTGCAGCTCGGCTCGGTCATCGCCTTCGCCATCGTCACCGAGACCGTGTTCCAGTGGCCGGGACTCGGCGCGCTTTTCGTCAACGCGGTGCAGTTCGCCGACGTGCCGGTGATGGCGGCCTATCTCGTCTTCGTCGCCTTCGTGTTCGTGGTCGTGAACCTCGTCACCGACCTCGTCTACCTGGCGCTCGACCCGCGCCTGCGCAGCGGCGCCCGGGGGGCCAAATGAACGACCAGAAGATCGCCCCGCACGGGCCCGTCACCGGCGACATGATCGAGACCCCGGCGGCGCGCCTCGGCGTCCTCGCCCGGGCCTGGGATTCCGACATCGCCTGGAGCTTCCGCCACTCGCCGGTGACCATCGTCTCCGCGATCGTGGCGATCGTCATGATCCTCGCCGCGGTGTTCGCGCCGATGGTCGCCCTGCAGGACCCGTTCAACCCGGCGAACCTCGACCTCACCGAGGGCTTCACGCCGCCGATGACCCCGAACGAGATCACCGGGCGCACCTTCCTCCTCGGCACCGATCCGCAGGGGCGCGACATGGCCAGCGCCATCCTCTACGGCGCCCGGGTGTCGCTCCTCGTCGGCTTCGCCTCGGTGGTCTTCTCGATGGTGATCGGCATCACGCTGGGCCTCGTCGCCGGCTATCTCGGCGGGCGCACCGAGGCGCTGATCATGCGCGTCGCCGACATCCAGCTGTCGTTCCCGGCGATCCTGGTGGCGCTCCTCGTCTTCGGCATTTTTCGCGGCGTGGTCCCGCCGGCCCAGCAGGAGCAGATGACGCTCCTCGTGCTCATCGTCGCCATCGGCCTCTCGAACTGGGCGCAATACGCCCGCACCGTCCGCGCCACCGCGCTCGTCGAGAAGAGCAAGGTCTACGTGGACGCGGCCCGGCTCATCGGGCTCAGCCCCTTCGTGGTGATGGTCAAGCACGTCCTGCCGAACGTCACCGGGCCGGTGCTGGTCATCGCCACCATCAACCTGGCGCTCGCCATCATCGAGGAGGCGACGCTGTCCTTCCTCGGCGTCGGCATGCCGCCGACCCAGCCGTCGCTCGGCACCCTGATCCGCATCGGCCAGCAGTTCCTGTTCTCCGGCGAGTGGTGGATCCTGTTCTCGCCGGCGATCGCGCTCATCCTGCTCGCCCTCTCCATCAACCTCCTCGGCGACTGGCTGAGGGACGTCCTGAACCCGAAGCTGCGATGAGCGAACCCGTCCTCTCCGTCCGTGACCTCAGGGTCGAGTTCGTCACCCGGCGCGGCATCCTGAAGGCCATCGACGGGGTGTCGTTCGACATCGAGAAGGGCGAGGTGCTGGGCGTCGTCGGCGAGTCCGGCGCCGGCAAGTCCGTCACCGGCGCGGCGGTGATCGGCCTGATCGACCCGCCCGGCCGCATCGCCGGCGGCGAGATCCGCCTGTCCGGCGAGCGCATCGACAATCTGCCGCCCGACGCGATGCGCAAGGTCCGCGGCAAGCGCATCGGCATGATCTTCCAGGACCCGCTGACGAGCCTCAACCCGCTCTACCGGGTCGGCGAGCAGCTCGTCGAGACGATCCAGACCCACACCGACCTCTCCGCCGCGGCCGCCCGCCGGCGCGCCGTCGAGCTCCTCGCCGAGGTCGGCATCCCGGCCCCCGAGCGGCGCATCGACGGCTACCCGCACGAGTTTTCGGGCGGCATGCGCCAGCGCGTCGTCATCGCGCTCGCCCTGTGCGCCGAGCCGGAGCTGATCATCGCCGACGAGCCGACGACCGCGCTCGACGTCTCGGTCCAGGCCCAGATCATCGCCCTCCTGAAGCGCCTCGGCCGGGAGCACGGCACCGCCATCATGCTGGTCACCCACGACATGGGCGTGATCGCCGAGACCGCCGACCGGGTCGCGGTCATGTACGCCGGGCGCATCGCCGAGATCGGGCCGGTGCGCGAGGTGGTGCAGAACCCGCTCCACCCCTACGCCAGCGGCCTGATGGGAGCGATCCCGACGCTTGCCCACGATGCCGACCGGCTCGTCCAGATCCCGGGCTCCATGCCCCGCCTCTCGGCGATCCCGCCGGGCTGCCCGTTCAACCCGCGCTGCCCGCACGCCTTCGACCGCTGCCGGGTCGACCGGCCCGAGCCGCTGGTGCGCGGCAGCCACCGGGTCGCCTGCCACCTCTACGACGAGGCGCACACCCCGAAGGAGGCCGCGTGAGCGATCGTTATGTCCGCGTCCGCGACCTGCGCCGGGTCTTCGACGTGTCGAAGCCCTGGCTCAACCGGGTCATCGAGGGCGGCGCGAAGCAGTACCTGAAGGCTGTCGACGGGGTCTCGTTCGACATCCACAAGGGCGAGACCTTCGCCCTCGTGGGCGAGTCCGGCTCCGGCAAGTCGACCGTCGCCCGCATGGTGGTCGGCCTGTTGGCGCCGACCGGGGGCGAGGTCGACGTCGCCGGCGTGTCGATGACCGATCCGGCCGCGGAAGGCGAGCGCCGCAAGCTGCGCCGCCGCATCCAGATGATCTTCCAGGACCCCTATGCCAGCCTCAACCCGCGCTGGCGGGTCGACCGCATCGTCGCCGAGCCGATCCGCGCCTTCCGGCTGATCGAGGGCGACGACGCCATCCGCGCCCGCGTCGCCGAGCTCCTCACCCTGGTCGGGCTCCATCCGGCCGACGGCCAAAAGTATCCGCACGAGTTCTCCGGCGGGCAGCGCCAGCGCATCGCCATCGCGAGGGCGCTCGCCTCCAACGCCGAGTTCATCGTCTGCGACGAGCCGACCTCGGCGCTGGACGTGTCCGTGCAGGCGCAGATCCTCAATCTGATGCGCGACCTGCAGGACCGGTTCGGGCTGACCTACCTGTTCATCAGCCACAACCTCGCCGTGGTGCGCCACATGGCGACCCGGATCGGGGTCATGTATCTCGGCCGCATCGTCGAGATCTCCCGCGGACGCGACCTGTTCCTGGCGCCGAAACACCCCTACACCCGCATGCTCCTCGACGCGGTGCCGGACCTCGACATGACCGGCCGGCAGCGCATCCCGGTCGCGGGCGAGATCCCGAACCCGATCGACCCGCCCACCGGCTGCACCTTCAACCCCCGCTGCCCCTACGCCAACGACCGCTGCCGGCGCGAGATCCCGCCCCTCGACGAGGGCGTCGCCTGCCACGCGGTGCACGAGCGCCGCATCGACGTGCCGGCGGCGGCATAGGCGCAGGCCGATCCGACGGGGAGGCTTCACGGTCTCGAGGGCGGGCGCCGTCTCATTCGATCACCTCGTCGGCGCGGGCGAGGAGCGAGAGCGGGATGGTGAGACCGAGCGCCTTCGCGGTCCCGAGATTGAACACCAACTCGTACGTGGTCGGTTGTATGACGGGCAGTTCAGCCGGCTTTTCGCCCTTGAGGATACGGGCAACGTAGATCCCGGCTTGCCGGAACGTCTCGGCCTGACTGGGGCCGTAGCTCATGAACAAGCCGGCGCCGACGCCGTTGCGGGATTCCGAAAGGGTCGGCAGGGCGTGGCGTCGTGCGGCCTGCGCGACCTGCTCGCTCCGCGAGCTCAGATAGGCATCGTTGCCGACGATCAAGGTTTCGGCACCTTGCTCTCGTGCGCTCGCCAGGGCGCGATCGATCGCGCTCGCGTCCCCTGCCTCGACAACCAGAAGGTCGAGCCGAAGCCGCTGCACGGCGGCCCTCGACAGGCGGATGTTGTCCTCCATCAGCCCGGGGTTGTTCGGATTGACGAGGAGAGCGACGCGCGCGGCGCCGGGAACGAGCTCATGCAACAGCTCCATCCGTTTGGCCACGAGCTCGACGCCCATGAACGTGGCGCCGGTGACGTTCTTGCCCGGACGGTGGAGGCTCTGGACGAAGCCCGCGCGAACCGGGTCGGAAGCGGTCGTGAAGACGATCGGAATGGTGCTGGTCGCCTCGATGGCGGCCCGTATCGCGACATCGCTCGCCCCGGCACAGATCACCGCGACCTTGCGGCTGACGAGGTCGGCGGCCATCGCGGGCAGTCGCTCGAAGCGACCCTCCGCCCAGCGGTACTCGATGGCGACGTTCTGGCCCTCGGCGAATCCGCTCTCGGTCAGGCCCCGGTGGAAGCCGATCATCCGGTCCTTCCATTGCTCCGCCGAGACACCGTGGAGAACGCCGATCAGAGCCGTCCCGCGCTGCTGCGCCTGCCCGACCGTCGGCCACCCCGCAGCCCCACCGATGAGCGCGACGAACTCCCGGCGTCTCATGAGCACCCCCCGCGCTGGCGGACTTGCCCCAAGGGAAGTGAAGCACACCATTGCAGGGCCGGCTACGAACGAAGAGGTCTCCGAAATCACCCCGCGGAACCGGCATTCAATTGACGCGACCCGCATCCTCTCGTGGCCTCAGAGGGTGTCGGAGCGGCCTAGCCTCGCCGGCCGTCGAGGGCCCGCAGCACCGCCTTCGGCCGGGTGGTGCGGAACTGGCCGCGTCCGGTCGCGGCGAACAGGAGCACCACCACGGTCACGGCGGTGAACCACCACATCTGCCGGATCCCGATCTCCATCGCCGCGAGGGCGAAGGCGGTGGCGAGCGTCGCGGCGGCGCCGGGGACGAGGGGCGGATGCTCCCGGGCGGCGGCGCGGGCGCCGTCGAACAGGGCCACCGCCCCGGCGAGGGCACCGACGATGCCGAGTTCGTACCAGACCTCGAACAGGACCGAGTTGGGCGCCGCCGGCGGCACGAGCCCGAAGAGGCGGCCGCGCAGGCTGTCGAAGCCGTGCCCCGTCACGAGCCGCAGCGGGTCCTTCAGGACGATCCCCTGCCAGGCCTCGACCGCCGCCGCCCCGGACCCGGGCAGGAGGGAGGAGGCCGGCGCGAGGAGGAACGGCACCAGCGGACCGAACGCCAAGAGCCCGGCGGCGACGGCGCCGACCGCCAGCATGGTCCGCCGCGGATCGAGCTCGCTCGCGGCGTAGACGAAGGCGCCGATGCCGAAGGCGGCGAGCGCGGTCGCGCTCGGGCCCACCGCCACGACGAGGCCGACCACGAGGACGAGCCCGAGCGCCTCGAGATCGCGGCCCCGCGACCGCAGCCAGGCGAGGGCCGGCCACGCGACCATGGCGAGGACGACGATGCCGCGCTCGAGGTTCTGCATCTCCTCGTCCCGCTCCTGGCCCGCGTGACCGAACAGGGCGAGGGCGAGGGCGAGTCCGCCGGCGAACAGGGCGCCGATCGGGATCAGGTAGAGGTTCGCGGCCCGCATCCGGTCGGGCAGCAGGAGGTAGCCGACCGTCGCCACCGCCAGGGTGGCGAAGACGTTGAGGAAGCGCTCGCCCGCGGAGGGGGGAAAGGGCGTCCACAGGAGCGACAGCGCGCACCAGCCGAGGACCACGAGGGCGCCGATCCCGCCGGCTGAGCCGGCGAAGCGGCGCACGCGCTCGCCGACCGGGCGCTGTGCCCCGTCGAGGGCCGAGGCGAGGAGGAGGAGCACGATGCCGATCGGCACCAGCACGACGATGCCCCGTCGGCTGACCGTCGCCGCGGCCGGAACCAAGAGGGCGAGGGTCGCGAAGCCGATTCGGCGCAGGAGCGCCGCCGCTTCCGCGGCCGGATCGGTGCTGGGATGAGGCGCGCGCGCCTTGGATGCGGGCACGGAAAGGGCCGGAGGAGCGTCCGAGCGGGAATCGGCCGACGCTAGCCCACGCCCGGTCCGGTTGCTGTAGGTGCGATGCAACACTCGGGCCCGGTCTCCCGGCCGCTCACCGCCCTTGCGCGAGCCCCCGCACGAGGGCGATCACGCCCGAGAAGTCGTCGTCGCCGTGCCCCGCCCCGTTGAACAGGGCGTAGATCTGCGCCGCCTCGGCGCCGAGCGGGGTCGCCGCCCCGGCCACGTTGGCCGCCTCCTGCGCCAGGCGCAGGTCCTTGAGCATCAGCGCGGCGGTGAAGCCCGGCTTGTAGCCGCTGTTGGCCGGGGAGGTCGGCACCGGGCCCGGCACCGGGCAGTAGTTGGTCAGCGACCAGCACTGGCCGGAGGAGTTCGAGGCCACGTCGAATAGGGCCTGGTGCGACAGGCCGAGCTTCTCGGCCAGCACGAAGGCCTCGCAGACCCCGATCATCGAGATGCCGAGGATCATGTTGTTGCAGATCTTGGCCGCCTGCCCGGCCCCCGCCTCGCCGCAATGGACCACGCGCTTGCCCATCTGGGACAGGATCGGCTCGGCGCGGGAGAAGGCGTCGCGGCTGCCGCCGGCCATGAAGGTCAGCGTCGCCGCCTTGGCGCCGCCGACGCCCCCCGACACGGGCGCGTCGAGGGACAGGCAGCCCCGCTCGCGGGCGATCGCGTGCGCCTTTCGGGCGCTGTCCACGTCGATGGTCGAGGAATCGACGAGGAGCGCGCCCGGCTGGCAGGCGGGCACGATGTCGCTCCAGACCGACAGCACGTGCTTCCCGGCCGGCAGCATGGTGATCACCACGTCCCCCTGCCGGGCCGCCTCGGCGGCGGAAAAGGCGAACTCGACCCCCTGCCCCTGCGCCGCCTCGCGGGCCTGCTCCGAGACGTCGAAGCCGATCACCTCGTGCCCCGCCTTGGCGAGATTGGCCGCCATCGGCATCCCCATGTTGCCGAGGCCGATGAAAGCGATCACGGTCATGCCGTTCCTCCCCCGCGGGTCAGTACCCAGGCGCTCGCCGCGGCCATGTAGGTCCCGCTCGCCGCGTGCAGCGCGAGGTGCAGCGGCGAGGCGAGGCCGCGCTCGAGCGCTACGATCACGATATCGCCCGCCGGGATCAAGACGGTGATCGCGAGGACGAGACCGACCGCCCGTGCGCTCGCGAACAGGGCGAGGGCGAGGACGTAGAGGCCGAAGGCGAGGTCGCGCAGGCCGAT
>DATLFZ010000443.1:0-2654 GCA_035540795.1 Beijerinckiaceae bacterium
GCCATCGGCGAGCAGATCGACAAGGCCTACCGCTCTGCCCTGCGGGTCGATCGGCTGAGCCGGGAGCAGGCGCGGGACGTGCTCGTCGACCTCAAGCGCCGCATCCAGGGCGACTTCTACGTCGTCGAGGAGAGCGAGGACCGGATCGTTCTCGGCAACAAGGCGTGCCCGTTCGGCTCCTTCGTCGAGGGCCGGCCGTCCCTGTGCATGATGACCTCGAACGTGTTCGGCTATATCGTGGCCCAGAACCTCGGCTATGCGCGCGTCGAGATTCCCGAGTCGATCGCGACCGGCCATCCCGGCTGCCGCGTGGTGGTCCATCTGCGCCCCGATCCGGCGGTGGAGCCGAACGCCCGTGAGTATTTCAGGCAAGCGGATGGGCCGGGACGATGAGTTCGACGCGCTCCTGCAGTTCCTCGCCGAGCCGGTCTTCGTCCTGTCGCCCGCGGGCGACGTCCTGAACGCCAACGCGGCCGCCCGCCAGCTCGTCGGGGCGGACCCGACCGGGCACAACCTCGCCGCGTTCGCCGTCGAGCCGGACGCCCTCCACCCGTACCTGCGCCGCTGCTCCGGCAGCTCGGCGCCCCTTCTCGGGGCGCTCGCGCTCAAGACCGCCGGCGGGGCCGAGGTGAAGCTGCGGACCTACGGCGCACGGCTCGGCGGGGTCGAGCCGCCGCGCCTCGCCCTGCGCTGCACGCCCCTCAACACCAACGAGTTCTCGGTGCTCGGCCAGAAGGTGCGGGCGCTGAACGCGGAGATCCGCGAGCGCCGGCGCACCCAGGCGGCGCTCGAGGAGACGTTGCGGGACAATCACGTCCTCTTCCGCGAGCTCCAGCACCGGGTGAAGAACAACATCCAGTCGATGCTCGGCATGTTCTCGGCCGCCCGGCGGGAGGCCCGCTCCCAGGAATTGCGGGACTTCCTGGAAGGCGCGAGCCAGCGCCTCCTCGCCATCGGCGCCGTGCAGCAGCTCATGTACCAGGCGCAGCAGCTCGACGCCGTCTCGGCCCCCGAGTTCGTGCAGTCGGTCTGCGCCGCGGTGCGGGCCGGGCTCGGCCCCGAGGCCGAGATGCGGGTCGAGGCCGCCCCCGAGCAGCTTCCCAACGACGCCGCCTTCCCCCTCGCCCTGATCCTCAACGAGCTTTTGACAAACGCCGTCAAATATGGATTACGGGACGGCAGGGGAGTCATCACCGTCGCCCTGGAAAGGCGGGGCGACGAGCTTGAGCTTGTCGTGAAGGACGAGGGCCCCGGCATCATGCACGACGCACCCGAGCGGAGAGCCTCCGGTCTTGGCCTCGTGCGCGGCCTGTGCCGCCAGATCGGCGGCCGGCTCGACATCGCCAACGAGGGCGGCGCACGCTGCGCGGTCCGCTTCCCGCGTCGCGGCGGACGGACGCTGCAATGACCGGCGCCCTGCGGACGAGCCCCGCCCTGCGCGGGGGCCGGTCGTGGCATGCGGCCGTGGTCTACGCCTCTTCGCCCGACCCGGCGGCCGCGGTCCCGCCGCGCATCCTCATCGTCGACGACGACTTCTTCATCACCATGGAGAGCGAGATGACCCTGCGCGAGGCGGGGTTCGTCGTCGTCGGCACCGCCGCCACCGCCGAGGAGGCCCTGCGCCTCGCCGAGGAGCACCGGCCCGATCTCGTCCTGATGGACATCCGCCTCGCGGGGTCCCGCGACGGGGTCGAGACGGCCTGCGAGATGCGCGCGGCGCTCGGCATCCCCTCGCTCTACGTCACGGCCCATTCCGACCCGCAGACCCGCTCCCGGGGCGAGCGCGCCCGACCCCTCGGCTGGGTCGAGAAGCCCTTTTCAGGCCCTCGCCTCGTCCAGGCCGTCAAGGCCGCCCTGAAGCGCCTCGAAGGCTAGGCCGGGCGCCCGGGCCGCGGCTACGCGGTCCCGCCGACAAGTGCGGCGAAGCGGGCGAGGTCGACGTTGCCGCCGCTCAGGATCACGCCGACCCGCTTGTCGCGGCAATCGACCACGCCCTCGAACGCCGCCGCGGCGGCGAGGCAGCCGGTCGGCTCGACCACGATCTTCATCCGCTCGGCGAAGAAGCGCATGGCCGAGACGAGCGCCGGATCCGGCACCGTGACGATGTCGGCGACCTTGTCGCGGATGATCGGGAAGTTGTGGTGGCCGAGGGCGGGGGTGAGCGCCCCGTCCGCGAGGGAGGCGGGCACCGGGATGCGCACGATCTCGCCGGACCGGAAGGACTGCCGGCCGTCGTCCCCGGCCTCCGGCTCGACGCCGATCACCTTGCAGGACGGCGCGAGCGCGCTCGCCGCGAGGGCGCAGCCGGCCAACAGGCCGCCGCCGCCGAGGCAGACGAGGAGAAGGTCGAGCGTGCCCGCCTCCTCGATCAGCTCGAGGGCGGCGGTGCCCTGGCCGGCGATCACGTCTGGATGGTCGTAGGGCGGGATCAGGGTGAGCCCTTGCTCGGACGAGAGCCGGCGGCCGATCGTCTCCCGGTCCTCGCCGTAGCGGTCGTAGAACACGACCTCGGCCCCGTAGCCGCGGGTGGCCGCGACCTTCATGGCAGGCGCGTCCTGCGGCATGATCACCGTGACCTTCACCCCTTCGAGCAGGCCCGCATAGGCGAGCGCCTGGCCGTGATTGCCCGAGGAGAAGGTGAGCACGCCCCGCGC
>DATLFZ010000444.1:0-2610 GCA_035540795.1 Beijerinckiaceae bacterium
GAACGTCTCATCGGCTTCCACGATCCCGCCGCCACCGCCGAACGGCGCCAACTCGCCAGAGCGCATCGCCTCGCGGATGCGGTGCGCGAGGAACCAGGCCGTCTTGTACTGGACCTCAAGGATGCGATGGAGCTGGTGCGCGCTGATCCCCTTCTTGCCGGAGCAGAGAAGATGGACGGCCTGAAGCATCTTGTGGAGCGGAAGCCGGGCGTGCTCGAACACGGTCCCGACCTTGACGGTGAACTGCTTGCCGCAGTCGCCGCACTTGTGGAGGCCGAGGCGGACGCGCTTCTCGACGTTGGCCTTGATCTTCCCGATCCGGCCCATGCCGCCGCAGTGAGGGCAAACCGGGCCTTGCGGCCACAGCACGCCTTCTAGGAACTCGAAGGCCGCGGCCTCGTCGTGGAAGTGGGGCTTGCTGAGCACGGACATCGGATTGCTCCTATGCCGTTGACTCTACTCGATTCTCGGCTGGTTTGCAAGCTACATAATCGCCTTTTCTTTTGGAGGTGGCGGCCGTCTCCGGAGGCGACGCAAGTGCCGGCGCGGCGCTCCGGTTGCAGCGCCCGGGCGCGCACCCACATTCCGCACAGGAGGACGCGCCATGACCGAAATCCTGCTGGAATCGGCCGAGGTCGACCTGTGCACGGTCCGGATCGGGGACAACGTCGTCATCACGAACGTCAGCCGCCGGGAGGCGGAGGCGATCGCGGCGGCGTTCGACCGGCTGTCGCAGCGCGCCTGAAGGGCGCGGACGGGCGACTCAGGCGACCCGGCGCAGGCGAATCGCGGGCTCGTCCTCGTCGTCCTCGAAGCGGGTGCGCTCCTGGAACAGGGGCAGGGCCAGGGTCTCGGCGCGGTCGGCCCAGCGGTCGCGGTCGGCCTTGAAGGCGGCCGACCGACGCCGCTCGGCGGCGAGCTGCGCCGACAGTTCCTCGATGCGGGTCTGGAGCTCGATGGCGTTCTCGCGTTCCGAGCGCAGGGCCGCCTTCACCACGGCGAGTTCGAGGTGCAGGGACTCGTCGTCGTCCCGCTCGGACAGGGGCTCCTCGTGCTCGACGGGGCCGACCGACTTCAGGAGCCGCATCGCCCGGGACCGGAGCTCGTCGAGTTCAGCCTTCGCCATGGCGCCTTCCCCTTCCGTCCGGGGGAGGATCGTCGCGCATGGTTAACGTCGCGTTAAGGCCGCTCGCGCTCGATGCGCTCCTCGCGCACGATCACGTACTCGCCTTCGATGACGCCCGGGGTCTCGGCGGCGCGCCGGCGGGCCCGGCGCAGCCACAGATGCAGGGCGATCCCGCCTGCGATCGCGAGCGGCACCGCGACGAGGATCATGAAGAAGGCGAGGACGAGGAGGGCCGCCCCCATCGCGAGCGCGAGGGCCAGGCGCAGGGTCGAGGCCCAAAACGCCCGGGACGACAGACTGTCCACGAAATCGCGCATCGTCATCGCTCCCCGATTCGAGGCCCCATGATGCCCGGCGGGACGTCTCCGGGGGATGGCCGCCGCATGACGGCATCGTAATGCGGCGGCCGGTTGGTGGCGAAGCCGGCCTCCGCTAGCTTCGGGGTGAACGCGGGCCGACGCGCCCCGTTCGGCTTCCTCGAACGGTCGGAGAAGAGATGCGCGCCGTCCTCGTCCTCGCCTTCCTGGCGTTCGCCGTCCCGGCGCGGGCCGAGCCGTGCGCGCCCCGGACCTTCGAGGGGGCCCGCTACACCGTCTGCACCCTCGACCTGCGCCAGTACGGCCTGCGCCTGTTCTGGCGGGATGCGCAAGGCGAGCCCTACGGCAGCTTCGGGCGCCTGCCCAAGACGGTGAACGGGGCGCCGCTCGTGTTCGCCATGAACGCCGGCATGTACGAGATCGATCTTTCGCCGGTCGGGCTCTACGTGGAGGACGGGCGGCAGCACAAGGCGGCCAACACCCGGCCGGGCCCCGGCAACTTCCACCTCAAGCCGAACGGCGTCTTCTTCGTCGAGGGCCGTACGGCGGGCGTGCTCGAGACCGGCGCCTATCTCAAGCGCAAGCCCAAGGCGGATTTCGCCACGCAATCCGGCCCGATGCTGGTCATCGGCGGGCGCCTCCACCCGCGTTTCATCGCCGACAGCCCGTCCGAGAAGCGGCGCAACGGGGTCGGCGTGCGCGACCGCCACACCGTCGTCTTCGCCATCTCGGAGGGGGTCGTGAACTTCCACGCCTTCGCCCGCCTTTTTCGGGACGGGCTCGGGGTGCGCGACGCGCTCTTCCTCGACGGCAGCATGTCGAGCCTCTACGCGCCGGCGCTCGGGCGCGCGGACGCGATCCGGCTCATGGGGCCGATCGTCGCCGCCTTTCCACGGAAGTAGGCTTCCTGGCCGCCGGCCCGGCCGGCTTCGCACGCTTCGCCGTCCGGCGCGCGGGCGCCGCCTTGCCCGGACTCGCCGGCAGGCCCTGGTCGATCCGGAACAGATCGGCCCAGGGGTCGGCGGCGAGGCGGGCGAGGCGCGCGGGCAGGTTGTCGATGGTGAACTGGGCGGGGCGGATCGCCAGGCCGAGCTCGTCCCAGCTCAGCGGCACGGCCACCGGCGCGCCGGCCCGGGCCCGGGTCGAATAGGCGGCGATCGCGGTCGC
>DATLFZ010000445.1:0-7218 GCA_035540795.1 Beijerinckiaceae bacterium
CCGGCGCACGATCACGCTCTCGTCGGACATGGCCGGCACGTAGGCACCGCCCGCCGTGCACGAGCCCATCACGCAGGCGACCTGCGGGACGCCGAGCGCGGACAGGGTCGCCTGGTTGTAGAAGATGCGGCCGAAATGGTCCCGGTCGGGAAAGACCTCGGTCTGGTGGGGCAGGTTGGCGCCGCCCGAATCGACCAGGTAGACGCAAGGGAGCCGGTTCTCGCGGGCGATCTCCTGCGCCCGCAGGTGCTTCTTGACCGTCATCGGGTAGTAGGTGCCGCCCTTGATGGTCGAATCGTTGCACACGATCACGACCTCGCGTCCCGCCACCCGGCCGATGCCGGTGATGATGCCGGCACCGTGGATGTCGTCCTCGTACATCCCGTGCGCGGCGAGCGGCGACAGTTCCAGGAACGGCGCGCCGGGATCGAGGAGGCGCAGGACTCGCTCCCGCGGCAGGAGCTTTCCCCGGGCGAGGTGGCGCTCGCGGGCGCGCCTCGGGCCGCCGAGGGCGGCGACGGCGCGGCGCTCGGCGAGCTCGGCGGCGAGTTCCGCCCAGGCGGCCCGGTTCGCAGCCGCGGCCTCGGATTTCAGGTCGACGCTGGTCTGGATGACGGGCACGGACGCTCCCGATCGGGCACTCGCTTATGCCGCGGCCGCCCCGCCGGCACAATCGGGGCCGCTCACCCGGGCGGGCCGGAATCCGCCGCCTGCATCGTGCCCGGGCCTTTCGGCAGGTCGAAGGCGATGGCGCAGCGCAGGCCCTCCGGCCGGTAGTCGAGGTCCACCGTGCCGGCGAGCTCGCCGCGGACGGTCTGCTCGATGAGACGGGAGCCGAAGCCGCGCCGCTCCGGGGCCTGCACGGGCGGACCGCCCTCCTCGGTCCAGCGGACGGCGAGCCGGCCGGCGGGCGAGGCGTCGCGGGCGAGCTCCCAGGCGACCGCGACCCGGCCGCCCGACCGCGACAGGGCCCCGTACTTCGCCGCGTTGGTGGCGAGCTCGTGGAAGACCATGCCGAGCGCCAGCGCGACCCGGGGGTAGAGCAGGATCGCCGGCCCGCTCGCCGCGAGGCGCCTCGGCAGGTCGCCGCCGTAGGGCGCGAGTTCCGCCCGCAGGAGGTCCTCCAGCGACGCGCTCTCCCAGGAACCCTGGGTGAGGAGGTTGTGCGTCGCCGAGAGGGCCATCAGGCGCGCCATGAAGGCGTCGCGGAAGGCGTCCGGGGTCGCCGTCGTGCGCAGCGTCTGCATGGCCAGCGACTGCACGGTGGCGAGCGTGTTCTTCACCCGATGGTTCAGCTCGTTGAGGAGCAGGCGCTGGCGCTCGTCGGCGCGCTTGCGGTCGGAGACGTCGCGCAGGATGACCTGGTTGGCGCGGCCGTTCTCCCACGGCACCGAGGCCGAGGAGACCTCCACGTGGACGACCTCGCCGTCGAGGCGGACCCAGCGCTGCTCGACCGGCGGGTTGGTGCCGCCCGTGCGCTTCAGCCGGCGGATGCGCTCGGCGACGAGCTCCCGGTAGGCGGGGTCGACGAATTCGAGGGAGCTGCGCCCCTCGACCTCCTCGCGGTCGGCGGCGCCGAGGAGGCGCAGCGCGGCCCGGTTCGCGTAGACGATGAGCCCGTCGATGTCGACGAACATGGCGTCGGGGCTCAGCTCGACCAGGAGGCGGTAGCGTTCCTCGCTGTTGCGCAGGGCGGCCTCGGCGGCGTGCCGCTCGGTCACGTCCTGGAGCGTGCCGATCGCCCGCACGGCCCGGCCCTGCTCGTCGAAATAGACCCGGCCGGTGGTGCGCACCCAGCGCTCGCGGCCGTCGTCGGCGCGCAGGATGCGGAACTCGGTGTCGTAGCGCCCGCCGCTCGCCTCCGTGAACGCCTGCGCGTACCGCTCGATCACCCCCTCGCGCTCGTCCGGATGGATCAGGCCCGAAAAGACCTCGTAGTCCGCGGGCGCGTCCGCGGGCAGGCCGAGGATCGCCTTGAAGCCCGGCGACCATTCCCGGCGCCCGCTCTGGGGGAAGACGTCCCAGGTGCCGAGGCCGGTGACCTCGGTCGCGAGGCGCAGGCGCTCCTCCCCGGCGCGCAGGGCGTCCTGCGCGCCCTTGCGCTCGGTGACGTCCTGGAGGAGGCGGACCGCGTAGAGGAAGCGGCCCGCCTCGTCGCGCACCGCCGATCCGGTGAGCCAGGCCCAGCCGACCGTACCGTCCTTGCGGACGAACCGCTTCTCGAGGGCGTAGGTGTCGAGCTCGCCCGCGATCTGGTGCTCGAAATGGGCCCGATCGCGGGCGACGTCCTCGGGCAGGGTCAGGTCCCAGGAGGTGAGCGACAGGAGCTCCTCCCGGGTGTAGCCGGTGAGCGCGCAGAAGGCCTCGTTGACGCGCAGGTAGCGCCCGGCCGCGTCAGTCTCGGCGATGCCGATGCCGGCGTGCTCCTGCGTCGCCCTGAGGCGCCGTTCGCTCGCCCGCAGGGCCGCCTCGGCCCGGGCCTGCTGCACCTCGGACCAGGTCCGGAACGCGACCTCCTCGGCGAGCTCGATCTCGTCCGGCGCCCAGGCGCGCGGGTTCGGGTCGTTGAGGAAGAAGCCGGCGACCACACGGCCGCCCTTGAGCAGGGGCACGGCCAGCGCCGCGAGCTGATTCGTCCCCTCGAAGGTCGCGACCGCGCCGGCGGTGCGCGGGTCCGTGCGGGCGTCCTCGACCGCGACGGTCTCGCCGGCCCGCAGGGCCGCGGCGAGGTCGGGACCGAAATCGTCGAGCCGGAACTGTCCGGGCGCCGGGGTCGCGTGTTCGGCGCGCCAGCCGGCCTCGACGGTGAAGTGGGTCAGGTCGGCGTCCGCCTCCCCGTATCCGGCCCGGGCGACGTCGAGGTGGCGGGCAATGAACGAGGCCGCGGTGGCGACGATCTTCTTCGGGTCGTCGAGGGGCCGCAGCGCCTCGTTGAAGGCGAGCCAGAACCGGTGCCGGTCGTCCGCGAGGGCCTGGCCGGCCATGCGCCGGACGAGGTCGAGCTCGCCCTTGAGGCGCGCCACTTCGCCTTCGAGCTCGGCGATCCGGCGATCCGCGCCGGGGTCGCGGGCCGGTTCGGACCGGTGCCCGAGGGCCGCCATCACCCCGCCCCGTCCGGGCGTCGCGCGGCCGGTCGCGACCGAACGCCCGCGTTCATCGAAGGGCCCCCCGTTGGCGCGAAGGCGTCAGAGCGCACACCCCCAAAGCGCGGGATTGCCGGATTCGGCTCCCGTCTGCCGCCAATCTACGCCAGCCCGGTCCGGAGTGTCACCCGCAAGGTGTTGCCGAAATGGCACGCTCAGCCCGGTCGCGCGACCACGCCGCCAGTCGTGGGAGCCTTCGCCCCCGTGGTGCTCGGGAAGGTCAGCGGAAGCCCACGCAGGCTCCGGGCGGCGAGGAAGGCGAAGGCCTGCGCCTCGAGATACGCGGCCGACCAGCCGACCTCGTCGGCGGTGACCACCTCCGCCCCGGTGGCGGCGCGCAGGAGCCGCAGCATCTCGCCGTTGCGGGCGCCGCCGCCGCCGACGATCCAGCGGCGGGGCCGCTCGTCCACGAAGTCGAGCGCCCGGGCGATCGCCCGGACCGTGAAGGCGGCGAGCGTCGCCGCCCCGTCCTCGGTCGAGAGATGGGCGACGATCCGGTGCGAGAACCAGTTCCGGTCGAGGGACTTGGGCGGCCGGCGCACGAAGTACGGATGGACGAGGAGCCAGGCGAGGAGCGCCTCGTCCGGGCGGCCCCGGGCCGCGGTGCGGCCGTCCTCGTCGAACCCGGCCCCGGTCCGCTCCCGCATCCAGTCGTCGAGGAGCGCGTTGCCGGGGCCCGTGTCGAAGGCGAGGAGGTCCCGTCCGATCAGCGTCACGTTGGCGACGCCGCCGATGTTGAGCACGGCGGCGGGCGTCTCGAACCCGGCCGCCTCCACGAGGGCGCGGTGGAACACGGGCACCAGGGGTGCGCCCTGGCCGCCCGCCGCCATGTCGGCGGCGCGCAGATCGTAGACGACGGTCGCGCCGAGCCGGCGGGCGAGCGCGGCACCGTCGCCGAGCTGGACGGTGAGCCCGATCTCGGGGCGGTGCAGGACGGTCTGGCCGTGGAAACCGACCACGTCCACCGCCTCGGCCGCGAGGCCGTGATCGCGCAGGAAGGCCTCGACCGCCTCGGCGTGGGCGCGGGTCACGAGCGCCTCCGCCTCGACGAGGCAGCCGCGCCGGTCCTGGCGGCCCTCGATCGAGGGGGCCTCCTCGAGGGCGCGGCGCAGCAGCGCGCGCTCCGCGTCCGAATAGGGGCGGTAGCCGGTCGGGCCGAGGCTGCCGATGCGCTCCCCATCCGTCTCGACGAGGGCGACGTCGATGCCGTCGAGCGACGTGCCGCTCATGAGGCCGAGCGCGCGCAGCATGGTCATGCGGCGAAATCCCCGTGAAAGGCGGTCCGCGACCTGCTATGGGGCGCGCTTCCGATCCACGACGCGAAAGCCGTCTCCCGCCCGCCGTGGCGGCGGGAGGGCGCAGGACAGCGATGACCGCCCCGACCTCCGACTTCCTCAGGATCCTGTCCGAGCGCGGCTACGTGCACCAGTGCTCCGACCTCGACGGGCTCGACGCCAAGGCGCGCGCCGGCGAGGTGGTCGCCTATGTGGGCTACGACTGCACGGCGCCGTCGCTGCACGTCGGGCATCTCCTGTCGATCATGATGCTGTACTGGCTGCAGCGGACCGGCGGCAAGCCGATCGCGCTGATGGGCGGCGGCACCACCCGGGTCGGGGACCCGTCGGGGCGCGACGAGACCCGCAAGCTCCTCACCATCGAGCAGATCGAGGCCAACAAGGAGGCCATCAAGGGCGTGTTCTCCCGCTTCCTCGCCTTCGGCGAGGGCGCCGGCGACGCGATCATGGTCGACAACGCCGAGTGGCTGACCCGGCTCAACTACATCGATTTCCTGCGCGACATCGGCCGGCACTTCTCGGTCAACCGGATGATGGCGATGGATTCGGTCCGGCTGCGCCTCGACCGGGAGCAGGAGCTGAGCTTCATCGAGTTCAACTACATGGTCCTCCAGGCCTACGATTACGTGGAGCTCGCCCGGCGCGTCGGCTGCAACCTGCAGATGGGCGGCTCCGACCAGTGGGGCAACATCGTCAACGGCATCGATCTCGGCCGGCGCATGGGGACGCACCAGCTCTACGCGCTCACCTGCCCGCTCCTGACCACCGCCTCGGGGGCCAAGATGGGCAAGACCGCCGCGGGCGCGGTGTGGCTCAACCCGGACATGCTGAGCCCCTGGGAGTACTGGCAGTACTGGCGCAACGTCGAGGACGCGGACGTGGGCCGGTTCCTCAAGCTGTTCACCGCCCTCCCCCTCGACGAGATCGCGCGGCTTTCGGCGCTGCAGGGGGCGGAGATCAACGACGCCAAGAAGGTGCTCGCCACCGAGGCGACCGCCCTCCTGCACGGCCGCGCGGCGGCGGAGGAGGCGGCGGAGACGGCGCGCAAGACCTTCGAGCAGGGCACCCTCGCCGAGTCCCTTCCGACGGTGGAAATCCCGCGCGCGGTGCTCGCCGCGGGCCTCGGCGTGCTCACCGCCTTCGGCCCGGGCTACGCGAGCCTCGTCCCCTCGACGAGCGAGGCGCGGCGCCAGGTCCGGAGCGGCGGCCTGCGGGTCAACGACGCCCCGGTCACCGACGAGCGCGCGATGCTCGGCCTGTCCGATCTCACCGACGGGGTGATCAAGCTGTCCTTCGGCAAGAAGCGGCACGTCCTCTTGCGGGCCGCCTGAGGCCTATGGCGCCCGCGGCGCCGGCACCCCCTGGACCGTCGCCGAATCGCCCCCGACGCCGAACAGCTTGCGCAGGAAACCCGGCGCCACCGCCGAGAGCGGGTTGACGCTGAGCGCCGGCGCGCTCGCCGGGCCGCTGATGCGGAAGTTGACCGCGAACAGCCCTTCGTCGCGCCCGCCGAGGAAGAGCCCGATCAGGGGCACCTGGTTGAACGCGTTGTTGAGCCCGAAGGCGGGGACGAAGGTGCCGCTGATGTCGGTCCGGTCCCGGCCGTAGTCGATCCATCCCCCCGCCGTGAAGCCCACATTGGGGCCGGACATGACCGCGTCCCGGAAGTCGAGGCGGGTCTCGCTGCGCTGGAACTCGGCCCGCAGGCGCTGGAAGGGCACGTCCTTGGTGTCGATCTGGGGCAGGCTGACCCGCGCGGCGTCGTCGACGCCGTTGCTCGCCGGCGCGGTCGCCGCGAGGCGAGCCATCGCCGGCTCGTCGCGCAGGGAGAACGAATCGATCCAGATGCGGCCGCGCTGGGGCTCCTGGCCCATCGTCACCTGCAGGCTGAGGATGCCGCCCGCCATGCGGCGGTAGATGTCGAGGAAGCGCAGGGTGGCGCCGGCGTTGCCCGACTGGATGTCGAGGACCGCCGGGCCGCCGCCGGTCCGCTCGAGGCTCGCCGTCAGCGGCGACCCGCGCATGCGCGCGGCGAGGGTGACCTGGCGGACGTCGCGGCCGCGGATCGCGATCTTCGCCGCGGGGTTGGTCAGGGATTCGTCGTTGAAGCCGGTGATGACGCCCAGAGCGAGGTCGATCTCGAGATCGGAGGCGTCCTTCACGCCCCCCGAGGGGCCGGTCAGTCCCTTGACGAAGGGTCTCGCGTCGACCGCCGCGCCCCGGATCGTCACCCGCCGCAGCGGCCCCTGGCGTTCGAGCAGCACCCGCATCTGGTCGTTGGGCGAGAGCTTGAGGGCGGAGAGGTCGAGCCGGTCGAGCTGGCCGTCGTTCGACAGGACCGCCGTGCCGCGGGCGTGCACCGGCCCGCTGTCGAGGGCGACGTCGCGCAGTTCGGGGCTGCCCTCGACGACCGTGAAGGAGAGCTTGCCGGGGCGGCCGGCGGGCTTGGTCCAGCCCGGGACCAGGTTGTCGAGGGCGGCCCGGGTCAGGTCGGCCTCGACCCGGGCGGGGGCGCCGGCGCGCCCGAGGGGCTGGACGATGCGGACCGCGACCGGCCCGGTGAGCTGCGACCCGAAGGACAGCCCGCGGCGGGTCCGGCCGGCCTCGTCGAGGCCGAAGGCGACGACCGCCTCGCCGGGCTCGCCCCGGGGCTGGCGCACCTCGACGGTCGCCGGCGCGCCGGCGAGCCGCCCCTCGCCCTTGATGGCGAGGGCGCCCCGGTCGTAGGCGACCGCCAGCGTCGTCTCGTCGAGCCGGTCCTTCCCGACGGCCTTGTCGAC
>DATLFZ010000446.1:0-3983 GCA_035540795.1 Beijerinckiaceae bacterium
ACTCTCCCCCACCCCGTACCCCTCCCCTGAACGGGGAGGGGCGCGGCGGCGTCCCGCCCGATGACCGGCCCCGAAACGCTGGCCTCCACCCCTGGGGTGGGGTCGCCGGAGGCGACGGAAGGGGAGCGGACCGCTGGGCGCCTGTCCGAAAACATCGCCTATTTCGCCCGGGCTCTGCGCACGGCGGGCCTGCCCGTCGGGCCCGGCGCAATCGTCGATGCGGTCGAGGCGGTGGAGGCCGCGCGCATCGGCACCCGCGAAGACTTCTACTGGACCCTCCATGCCGTGTTCGTGAAGCGGCACGAGCACAGCCTCGTGTTCGACCAGGCCTTTCGGATCTTCTGGCGCCGCCGCGGGCTGATCGAGAAGCTGATCGCGCAGATGTCGCCGGTGGCGCCGTCCGGGCCGGACAAGGCCGAGAAGCCGAAGGCCGGCGCGCTGCGGGTCGAGGAGGCCCTCGGGCCGAAGCCGAAGCCGAGCGAGGCCCCCGAGATCGCCCGGTTCTCGGCCCGCCTCACCATGTCCGAGCAGGAGATCCTGCGGGCCAAGGACTTTGCCCAGATGTCCGCCGAGGAGATCGCCCGGGCGAAGCAGCTGATCGCGGCCTTGCGCCTGCCGGCGGACGCGGTCCGCACCCGGCGCTTCCGGCCGCACGCCAGAGGCGGGGTCGACCTGCGCCGGACCTTCCGCCGTTCGCTCCGCGCCGGCGGCGCCGCCATCGACCTCGCCTTCCGCCGCCCCGCGACGCGCCACCCGCCGCTCGTCGCGCTCGTCGACATCTCCGGCTCGATGGCCGAGTACAGCCGGCTGTTCCTGCACTTCCTGCATGCACTGTCGGAGCGCCGACGGGTGCACGCCTTCGTCTTCGCGACGCGGCTCACCAACGTCACCCGCGAACTGCGCAGCCGCGATCCGGACGAGGCGCTCGCCCGCGCCTCGGGCCGGGTGCAGGACTGGGAGGGCGGCACCCGCATCGCCTCGGCCCTGCACGATTTCAACCGCCTGTGGTCGCGCCGGGTGCTCGGCCAGGGCGCCGTGGTGCTGCTCTTCACCGACGGCCTCGAGCGGCAGGTCGAATCCGACCTTCCCTTCGAGATGGACCGCCTGCGCCGCTCCTGCCGGCGCCTCGTCTGGCTCAACCCGCTCCTGCGCTTCGGCGGGTTCGAGGCCCGCGCCGCCGGCGTGCGCGCCATGCTGCCGCACGTGGACGAGTTCCGCCCGATCCACAGCCTCGCCTCGATGGAGGGGCTGTGCCGCGCGCTCGCCGACGAGCGGACGCGGGACGCCGACCCGCGCGCCTGGCTCCGCCGGGCGTAGGGGGCCAACCTCTTTCGGCACGTCATCCTCGGCCGGAGCCGCAGGCGGCGGGCCGAGGATCGGGTCGGGGCGCCTGCTCCCCGCGCGGTCCTCGGGTCGGCGCTGCCGCGCTGCCCGAGGATGACGCCTTCGGGGGGAGGCCGCGCCGCCCCGACGACGCCTTGTGCGGCCGCGCGCCGTGGTTACGTTGAAGGCCGGAGGTGCTCCCATGCTGGCGAGCGACGGCGACATCCTCGGACAGGCGGAGGCCTGGCGGCGGGCGGGGCGCGGGGTCGCGCTGGCGACGGTGGTCGAGACCTGGGGCTCGGCGCCGCGGCCGGTCGGCAGCCATCTCGTCATCGACGAGGAGGGCGCCTTCCTCGGCTCGGTCTCGGGCGGCTGCGTCGAGGGCGCGGTCATCACCGAGGCGCTCGACGTGATCGCCGACCGCAAGCCGCGCCTGCTCGAATTCGGCGTCGCCGACGAGACCGCCTGGCGCGTCGGCCTCTCCTGCGGCGGCCGCATCCGGGTTTTCGTGGAGCCGGTGGAATGATCCTCCCGGCGGCGCACCTCTCCCAAGGGGAGAGGTCGAGTCGCGCCGGCAGGCGCGACCGGGTGAGGGGAGAAGCCTCTCCGGATCGCGCGCACCCCCGGACGGCTGCCGCCCTCTCGACCACTCCCTCCGGGAGAGGTGGGCGCTCCGGGAGAGGCGGGAGCGGCTGATGCGCCTCGACCTCCTCGCCCGCCTCAACGCGGAACGGGCCGCCCGGCGCGCCGCGATCCTCGTCACCGACCTCGACGGCGGCGAGCAGCGCCTCGTCCGCGAGCCGGAGGTCGCCGGCGACCCCCACGCCGAGATCCTGGCCGAGCGCCTGCGGCAGGGCCGCAGCGGTCTCGTCGAGGCGGACGGGCGCCGCCTGTTCCTGACCGTGCAGGTGCCGCCGGTGCGGGCGATCGTGGTCGGCGCGGTGCATATCAGCCAAGCGCTCGCGCCCATGGCGCGCGGGCTCGATCTCGACGTCACCATCGTCGACCCGCGCACCGCCTTCGCCACGCCGGAGCGCTTTCCCGACGTGCCGGTCCTGGCCGAATGGCCCGACGAGGCCCTGCCGCGCCTCGGGCTCGACCGCTACACGGCGCTCATCGCCCTCACCCACGATCCCAAGATCGACGACCCGGCGCTCTCGGCGGCGTTGCAGGCGGAGTGCTTCTATGTGGGCGCGCTCGGCTCGAAGAAGACGCATGCCCGCCGGGTCGAGCGCCTCGCAGAGGCCGGTTTCAGGGAGGCGGAAATCGGGCGCATCCACGCGCCGATCGGCCTCGACATCGGCGCGGTCAGCCCGGCCGAGATCGCCGTCTCGATCCTGGCCGAGCTGATCGCGACCCTGCGCACCCGGAGGCGCGGGTGAGGTTCGGCCCGGTGCCGGTCGAGGACGCGGTCGGTGCCGTCGCCGCGCATACGGTCCGGGCCGGCGAGGCGGTGGTGAAGAAGGGCAGCCGCCTCACCGCCGAGGACGCCGCGCGCCTGCGCGCCGCCGGCGTCGCTTCCATCGTCGCGGTCCAGCTCGAGGCCGGGGACGTGGGCGAGGACGAGGCCGCCTTCCGCCTGGCGACGGCGCTCGCCGGCCCGCACGCCCGAGTCGATCCCCCCTTCACCGGCCGCGCCAACCTCTTCGCCGAAGAAGCGGGGGTGCTCATCGTAAACGAGGCAGCGATCGACGCCGTCAACGCCGTCGACGAGGCGCTCACCGCCGCGACCCTGCCGAACCGCAAGCCGGTGGTCGCCGGCGAGATGATCGGCACCGTGAAGGTGATCCCCTACGCGGTGCCCTCGGGCAGCCTCGATGCCGCGATGGCCGCGGCGGGCGAAGGCGCCCTGCGGGTCGCGCCCTACGTCCTGAAGCGGGTCGCCGCCGTCTCGACCCTGCTCCCCGGGCTCAAGCCGAGCGTCGTGGAAAAGACGGTCGCCGTGCTGGGCAGGCGGCTCGCCCCGACCGGAGCCGCGATCGTCGCCGACCTGCGGGTGGCGCACGAGGCGCAGACGCTGGCCGAAGAGCTGCCGCGGCTCGCCGAGGCCGCGGACCTCGTCGTGGTGTTCGGGGCCTCGGCCATCGCCGACCGGCGCGACGTGATCCCGGCCGCCCTCGAGGCGGCGGGGGGCCGGATCGAGCATTTCGGCATGCCGGTCGATCCGGGCAACCTGCTCCTCGTCGGATCGCTCGGCGGCAAGCCGGTGCTCGGGGCGCCGGGCTGCGCCCGCTCGCCGAAGGAGAACGGCTTCGACTGGGTGCTGCACCGGTTCCTCGCGGGCATCCCCGTGCGGCGGGAGGATATCGTCCGCATGGGGGTCGGAGGGCTGTTGATGGAGATCGTGTCGCGGCCCCAGCCGCGGGAGGAGCGCCCGGCCGGGGCCGGGATCGCGGCGGTCGTGCTCGCCGCGGGTCAGTCCCGGCGCATGGGCGGGCCCAACAAGCTCCTCGCCCGGATCGACGGGGTGCCGTTGGTGCGCCGCACCGCCGACGCGGCGCTCATGAGCGACACGGGGCCGGTGATCGTGGTGACCGGCCACCAGGCCGAGGCGGTGCGCGCGGCGCTCGCCGGCCTCGACCTGCGCTTTGTCCACAACCCGGACTACCCGGAAGGGCTCTCGACCTCCCTGCGGGCGGGGATCCGGGCGGTGCCGGCGG
>DATLFZ010000447.1:0-5817 GCA_035540795.1 Beijerinckiaceae bacterium
GTCCGCGCCCTGTCGCCCGGCACCAACGACCCGTACACGGCGGTCGCGGCCCTCCACCGCCTCTCGGCGGCGTTCGCGGAGCTGATGGGCCGAGCCTTGCCGCCCGGCGTCTTCCGCGACCGGTCCGGAGCGGTGCGGGTCGTGTGTCCGCGGCCGACCTATGCCGGCCTGCTCGGCGCCGCCTTCGACCAGATCCGGCAGAACGGGGCGGACAAGCCGCTCGTCCTCATCCACATGGCCGAGGCGGTCACCCGGATCGCGGACCACGCCAGGCGGAGCGACCAGGTCGAGGCCCTGCGCGACCAGCTGCGGGTCATCGACGCCGCGGCTGCCCGGAGCGTCGAAGAGCCCGCGGACCGGAACGACGTCGGTCGCCACGTGGAGAAGGCCGAGCAGGCCCTCCTGCGGGCCGAGGGGCGCTGCGGGCCTCCTACCCCGCCACGGGACGCAGGATGAAGCAGTCCTCGATCTCCCAGCCGGGCTCCGGGCGCACGCCGGTCTCGGCGAGGCGGACGCGGTCGTAGACGTCGCTGTCGAGGCATCGGAGCCAGGCGCCGCTCACGGCGGTGGCGCAGGTCCAGTGCGGCTCGTAGTAGGCGCTCGGCTCGTGGAAGTCGCCGAAGCCGAGGATGGCCGCCGTCTGCGGCCTTTCGAGCTCCGGCCCGAGCAGAGCCCAGAACGCCGCTGCCGTCTCCCCGGGGCCGGGATGGCGCTCGGCCCAGACCCAGGGATCCAGACCCCGGTCCCGCGTGAACCCGGCGGCGATCTCGAGCATGGCGACGAGCTGCGGCCGATCGGTTCCCTCCTGCATGATCGTCGCCAGCCCCGTGGGCAGCGCCTCCGCGATCACGCGGGCGAGCGCACGGCCCTCGCCCTCGCGCAAGGCGAGCGGCAGCACGCGGCGGAGCGCGTTCACGATGGCATAGGGCCCGCACAGCCCGGTGAGGCCGCGCTGCTTGAGGGCGCGGCTGCGCGTCGTCGTCATGGAGATCCCCCGGAGGGCCCTGCTTCCAGCAGGATCATGGCCTGCGCGAGGCGGCCCGTCCTCGTCGACGCGCGAAAAGGAAAAGGCCCGACACTCCGCTGGCCGAGCCTTTTCCCGTCGCGCCTCACGAAGGAGACGATATCTTGATAGCAGAAGCGGCGCATGCTTGCCTACCCGCGCTTCCACGCCATCGACAGCTTTCTACGGCTAAGCTGTATGCGGGCCACAGGTAACCTTACCGTCGAGCTTGCCGCAGCTTCAGACGCCGCGACTCTGCTTCTCTTGACGGACGCTCCCTGCGGCCCGCGACGGCGGGAACCTTCGCCGTGCGGCGGCGGTTCTCCGGGCGTCCCGTCGCGGGACGGTACAGGTCCGCCTTCGTGAAAGCCGCCGCCCTCCTCTTCCTCGCCGGGACCGGCCTCGCCTCCCTCGGCGTCGCCGAGACCTGGGGCCTGCCGACCGGGGACGTGCTGCTGAAGGCGTGGCACTACTGGGCCGGGTCGGCGGCGCTCCTCGCCGTCGCGATCATCGCCCTCAAGGTTCCGGACGTGGAATAGCCGGGCCACGCCGGTTACAGAACGATGCCGTCGTCGAAGCGGTCGGGGGAGATCGGCAGGAGGAACTCGACGCCGATGCCGCCCTGCATGTGGCGCACGACGCGCCCCGGGGTGCGGCCCACGGTGACGCTCGTCCCGATCGGCGGCTGCGTGCCCACCGCCACGGCCGCGCCGGAGAGCGACACGTCGATGAGCCTTGCCGGCACCGGCGGGCGCTGCTCGATGCGCAGTTCCGTGATCGGGTTGCGGGGCACGACGCGCTCGTGCCGCCGGTCCTCGGGAAGTCCGAGGGCGTGCCGGTTCGCGAGCCAGGTCAGTTGCGACGCGAGCTTGTCGCGCTTGCGCGCCGTCGCCGTGAGTTCGACGGCGAAGCCCTGCGGGGTGTGACGGGCGATCTCGCCCTCGATCCGGCCGACATGGGCGAGATAGACGATGACCCGCTCCCCGATGGCGCCGCGGACCGGCGCGAGCAGGCTCACCCCGCCCGGCGAAAAGTCCACGCTCTGGCAGGCGTGCTCCTCCCGGTTCGCCAGCATGTAGCGTCCGAGCAGGGCGACTTCGACCCGGAAATGCCGGCGTCCGTCGGTTTGGAGGTGGCGGTCCGGTACCAGTGCGAGGGTCGCCAAGATATCGTCTCGTCGGCCCGACGACCGGGCTCTGCGACCCTAGGCGCGAGTGGTTAACGCCCGCTTGTCACGCGAGCCCGCCCCGATGCACGACGAAGGCGCGCCGCCGCTCGAGGGCGACGAGGTCCGCCTCCGGCACCGCGGAACGCAGCCGCGGCGAGGCCCGGATCACCCGGGTCGAGGTCACGGCGAGGGGACCCAGCGGGCGCAGGCCGACCCACGGCGGCAGGGCGAGCGCCGCGAGCGCGCCGAGCATCCGCGCCTGCGTCTTGCCCCTGTGGCGCAGCGGCAGGAGCACCATTTCGAGGGCGAGCCCCCTCCCCTCGGCATCCGCCGCGGCCAGCCCGGCGACGACGCCGGCGGTCTCGTCGAGGACGGTGGCGACCAGGTCCTCGGCCTCGCCGGCCGCCGCGCCCCACAGGCCCGCGAAGGAGCGGCCCCGGAGTTCCGCCCCGAACAGGGCGCACAGGCGCGTCCCGGCGAGCCGGAAGCTGGGCGATCGATCCTCGCCCAATTCGAGGATGAACGTGTCGGCGAGGATCTGCCTGATCGCGCCCGGCTCGATCTCGGCCCGGTCCGGCGCGGCCCGCTCGCCGCGCAGGCCGTCCCAGTAGGCGAACAGAAGGCGGCTCGTCGCATGCTTCATCGTCTTCCCCCCGGCGGACCGTCCCGTTCCGGGCCGGCGCCGCACCCCGGGCGAGTCGGGTGCGAAGGCTATGCCCCCGCCGCGCGCGCCCGGCGGAAGGTTTTGGTTAACCCTAACGGAACGTTACCGTTGTGCGCGGCCGCGGCCGCCGGCACCATCGCGGGCGAAGGCGGCCCATGCCGCCGATCCGTCACGGGGAGGAGGACGCGACCGCGGGCACATGCGGCGCTCCGGCTCGGAGGGGAAGCTCCGCTTCCCCTCCCTTTTTCTTCGCGCGCCCTTGCGGGCGCCGCTCGTCCCGCCCTACTGGCCCGATGTCCGCCCGCGAGCCGATCCTCAACCTGCCCGCCGTCGTCACGGCCGCGCTCCTGGTGCTCATCGCCGTGCAGGGCGTCCGGGAAATCCTCTCCTTCGAGACCGATTTCGAGCTCCTCCTCGCCCTCGCCCGCCATCTCCTTGCGGAGGGCGGGGCCATGCCCTGGACCCTTTTGACCTACGCCCTGCTGCACGGGTCGTGGGCGCATCTCGTCCTCAACGGCGTCTGGCTCGCCGCCTTCGGCACGCCCGTCGCGCGGCGGTGCGGGGCCGGGCGCTTCCTCCTCCTCGCGGCCCTCTCAGCGCTCGGCGGCGCACTCGTCCATCTGGCGGCCCATCCGACCAGCATCGCGCCCCTCGTCGGCGCCTCGGCGGCGGTGTCCGGGCTCACCGCGGCGGCGGCGCGCTTCGTCTTCGCGCCGGGCGGGCGCTTCGCCTTCGCGGAGGCGGTGGAGGAGCGGCCGCGCCAGAGCCTGTCCGCCCTCCTGCGCAACCGGAGCGCGGCGCTCTTCATCGGAATCTGGTTCGCGGTGAACCTCCTCGTCGGCCTCACCGGCACGCCGCTCGGCCTCGCCGACGCCGCCATCGCCTGGGAGGCGCATATCGGCGGCTTCCTGGTCGGGCTCCTGATCTTTCCCCTCGTCGACCGGCGCGCCTTGCCATGAGGCGCCTCGGTTCTCACAATCGGGGGTGAACCGGCCCGGGAACCCGGGCCGAACGGAGGACGCCCATGACCGTCGAACGCATCCTCGCCGACAAGGGCAGCGAGGTCGTCACCATCGAGCCCCGGCGCAGCCTCGCCGAGGCCGCCCGGCTGCTCGCCGAGCGGCGCATCGGCGCGATCGTCGCGGCGGAGGGCGGGCGGGTGCTCGGCATCCTGTCCGAGCGCGACATCGTCCGGGCGGTGGCCGGCAAGGGCCCCTCCTCCCTCGACGAACCGGTCTCGGCCCACATGACCGCCGAGGTCTTCACCTGCACCGGCGAGATGAGCATCACCGAGGTGATGGAGGTGATGACCGCCCGCAAGTTCCGCCACATGCCGGTGGTCGAGGGCGGGCGGCTCGTCGGCATCGTGTCGATCGGCGACGTGGTCAAGAACCGCCTCGCCGAGCTCGAGGCCGAGGAGCAGGCCCTTCGGGAGTACATCGCCACCGCGTGAGGGAGGTGGCGCCGGCCGGGGCGCGATCCTTGCCACCCGGGGGCCGCGCCGCTTACCCTCTTCGCGCGCGGACGTGGCGGAACCGGTAGACGCAAGGGACTTAAAATCCCTCGGGCTTGCCCGTGCGGGTTCGATCCCCGCCGTCCGCACCATCGCCCCTGGCGTCCAGGGCACCCCTTTCCTCCGTCATTCCGGGGCGCCCCGAAGGGGCGAGCCCGGAACCCATGAACACGGCGGTGACGGCCCGAAGCACAACGGCGCCGCCGCGCCCTCCCCGGCACCCCTGGTGTTCTTGGGTTCCGGGCTCGGGCCTGCGGCCCGCCCCGGAATGACGGGTGGGGCGCAAACCCCGGTGCGGCCGGTCGGATGAGGTGGAGCAGCACCCGCCTCCATTCCGGGGCGCCGGTCCCTTGGCGCCCCGAATGGCCGAGCCCGGAACCCACCCTCAGAACTGGAAGCTCGGGCCTTGCCCCGTCGGGGCGGTCGGGAAGGTCGGCACGGTCGGGGTCGTCGGCATCGGCTGGACGACGTCCCGGGGGATGTCGATCGGGATGCGGGTGGCGAAGTCGCGGGCGTCCTGCGCGGCGCGGCGGGCGAGGTCGTCGGCCTCCCGCGGCTGGCCGCCGGCGAGGCAGGGGGAGCGCAGGTCGGCCACGGTCTGGCCCTGGACGGGCGCGGTGCACGGGTTGATGCGGGCGGCGGCGAGGCCGATCGGGGCATCGGCGGGGCGGATGCGGGCGCCGCCGCGCTGGCCGGGGCGGCTCAGCGTCTGGGCGAGGGTGGCATCGACCTCCGCCTGCGCCACCCGGTTCGGCCCGCCGAGGGAGCCGTCGGGATCGACCGCGACGGTGAAGCCCGGCCGGCGCACCACCGTCGAGCCGCCGGCGCTGGTCACCGTCATCGTGCCGAAATGGAGCACCGCGCGGGTGCCGGCGCGGTCATGGCGCACGGTCGCCACGCCGCCGCGGATGCCGATCACCGCGACGGGCGTGCGCAGGCTCGCCCCGCCGGTGTGGCTGGTGTTGCCGCCGACGAAGCGCAGCACCCCGCGGGACAGGGTGGCGGCCATGCGGCCGCGCTGGCCGGCCGGATCGTAGACGAACTCGTCGACGGTGAGGTCGCTGCCGGGTCCGACGTTCAGCGTCGTCTTGTCGACGAACAGCACCTGCAGGGAGCCGCTCGCCGAGGTGACGATGCGGTGGCGGAAGACGACGTCGTCGCCGAGGCGCAGGACGCGGGCGCTCCCGCGCGGAGCGGCGGCGGTCGATTGCGGATTGACGGCCGCGGCGGTGCCGACGGTCTGTGCGGCGGCGGGCTGCACGAGGGCGAGGGCGAGGACGGCACCGAGGATGCGCATGGCGGCCTCCTTCCGAGGCGTTCGCCGAGTCAACTCCCACGGCGGGTCCCGGTTGTCGGTGCGCCGGCGCACTCAGACGGGGTCGCTCGAGAACCACACCTGCTCGAAGGTCGCCGTGGCGGTGTCGTCCGGGGGCCGCTCGGCGGTGAGCCACAGGGACCGGGTCGCCCAC
>DATLFZ010000448.1:0-2015 GCA_035540795.1 Beijerinckiaceae bacterium
CGTCCCGGCCGTCGGCTTGAGGTAGCCGGTGCAGAGGTTGAGGACCACCTTCCTCAACCTCTGCACCGGCTACCTCAAGCCGACGGCCGGGACGATCACGCTGGCCGGCCGCGACATCGCCGGGCTCACGCCGCGGGTCATCACCCGCCGCGGCATCGCCCGCGCCTTCCAGATCCCGCAGCTCTTCGCCGAGCACAGCCTGATCGAGAACGTGATGCTCGCGGTCGCCGCGGAACGCGGCTTCTGGCACCCGCTCCGGGCGCTCGACAGGGCCGAGCACCGGGAGCCGGCGGAGCGCCTCCTCGACCTCGTCGCGCTCGCGCCCCACGCCGAGCGGCCGGTGACCGAGCTGCCGGAGGGCACCCGAAAACTCGCCGACATCGCGCTGGCGCTTGCCCTGCGCCCGAAACTCCTGCTCCTCGACGAGCCGACGAGCGGGGTCAGCAGCGCCGAGAAGTTCCCGCTCATGGAGACGCTGGCGGCGGCGCTGCGGGCCGAGCACGTCACCTCCGTCTTCGTCGAGCACGACATGGACGTGGTGCGCGGCTATGCCGACCGGGTGCTCGTCTGGGACCAGGGCAAGGTCATGGCCGAGGGGGCGCCCGCGACCGTGCTGAGCGATCCCCGCGTGCTCCAGAACGTGGTCGGGGTCGCCTGATGCTGCGCATGCGCAACGTCCGGGTCACGCTCGGCGGCTTCGCCGTCCTGCGCGACGTCGACCTCGCCCTCGCGCCCGGCCGGACGACGCTCCTCGTCGGCCGCAACGGCGCCGGCAAGACCACCACCCTACGGGCCATCATGGGCCTCCTGCCGATCGCGGCGGGGGAGCTCGCCTTCGGCGACACGGACCTGCGCCGGGCGAAGCCGCGCGAGCGCGCGGCGCTCGGCATCGGCTACGCCCCGGAGGACCGCCGGCTCATCCCGGACTTCACCGTGGAGGACAACCTGCTCCTTCCGGCGGTGGCCTTGCGCCTCGACGCCGCCGCCCGGCGCGAGCGGCTCGAAGGGGTCTATGCACTCCTGCCGGAGTTGCACGCCCTGCGCACGCGCCTCGGCGGCCACCTCTCGGGCGGACAGGGCAAGATGGTCGCGCTCGGCCGCGCCCTGATGGCGGGCACCCGCCTCGTCCTCCTCGACGAGCCTTTCCAGGGGCTCGCCCCGGCGCTGGCGCGGTCCTATGCCGAGACGCTCGCCCGCATCCGCAGCGAGCGCCGCGACCTGACGCTGCTCGTCACCGAATCGAGCCCCCAGCTGCTCGAAGGCCTCGTCGACGCGGCGCTGCAGATCGAGCGCGGCCACATCGCCGAGGCCGACCTCGCCAGCCTACGCCACTGAGGCGCGCAAAGCGGCCTCCGCCGCGGCCGCGATCGCGAGGAGCCGGCGATCCTGCCCGCCGAGCGCCGTCAGCCCGAGCCCGACGGGCGCGCGTCCGGGCTCGTGGCAGGGCAGGCTGATCGCGCAGGCGTCGAGCAGGTTGGCGACGCTCGGATTGCGCAGGAGCAGCCGGTTGAGGTCGGTGAAGGCCTCGTCGGTCTCGAAGGCGGACAAGGGCGGCGCCACGATCGGCACCGCCGGCATCGCGACCACGTCGAACGCGGCGAAGTCCCGCCGCGCCTCCCGGATGAAGGCGTTTCGCAGCGCGATCAGGCGCTGGTACTCCCCCGCCGGGATCGTCTCGCCGAGGCGGATGCGGCTGCGGACGCGGGGATCGTAGACCTCGCCCTTCTCGGCGAGGAGCTCCCGGTGCCAGGCATAGGCTTCCGCCGCGACGATGCCGCCGCCGGCGGCGAGCTCCGGCAGGCGCGCGAGGAGCGGCACCTCCCGCTCGACGATCCGCGCGCCGGCCTGCGACAGGCGGCCGAGCGCCCGTTCGAAGGCGCGGCCCACCTCGTCGTCCATCCGGTCGAGGACGACGGTCTTCGGCACCAGGATGCGCAGGCCGGCGCGCGGATCGTCGAGCGGGAGGTGCCGCTCCTCGCGCGCCTGCCGGAGCTCGCCGCCGGCGGCGGCATCGT
>DATLFZ010000449.1:0-6088 GCA_035540795.1 Beijerinckiaceae bacterium
GGGCTCGTCGGCCCGGATTCGGAGCTGATCGAGCTCGCCTGGGTGAGCCTCGCCGACGCCCGCCGCCTCGACCTGCCGGCGATCACCCACACGGTGCTCGAGGAGCTCGAGAACCGGCTCGCGCTCGGCTTCGCGCACGAGCTGCCGGTTCCGTTCTACCACATGCGCCGCGAGCGCTTCGTCCGCGAGCTCATCTGAGCACGCCATGGAATCCGTCGCGCAGGAGGAGGCCGATCGCGGCCGATTCGCCGGCATCGCCGCGGCGATCGCCTGCGTCTCCGTCGTCGGCATCGGCATCAGCCTGTCCGTTCCGCTCCTGTCCCTCGAAATGGAGCGGATGGGGATCTCCGGCACGCTGATCGGCCTCAACACGGCGATCGCGGGCGTCGCCAGCATCTGCGTGGTGCCGTTCGTGCCAAGGCTCGCCGCCCGGATCGGGGTCCTGCCGCTCCTGTGGGGCTCGATCCTGGTCAGCGCCCTGTCGCTCGTGGCGTTCAAGGTGCTGTTCGACTTCGCCTGGTGGTTCCCGGTCCGCTTCGTGTTCTCGGCCGCGCTGGGGACGCTGTTCGTCCTGTCGGAGTTCTGGATCAATGCCGCGGCGCCGCCGGCGCGGCGCGGCTTCGTCATGGGCATCTACGCCACCGTGCTGGCGCTCGGCTTCGCCGGCGGGCCCGGCCTCCTCGCGCTGGTCGGAACCGAAGGGTGGCTGCCCTACCTCGCCGGGGCGGCCCTGTTCGGGGTGGCGTCCCTGCCGCTCCTCCTCGCCGGCCGGTTCTCGCCGGAGGTCGGGCACGCCACCCGCCCGGTCTTCTCGTTCCTGCGCATGGCGCCGGCGGCGACGGTCGCCGCCTTCGTCTTCGGCGCGGTCGAGACGGGGGCCTTCGCCCTGCTGCCCGTCTACGGGCTGCGCCTCGGCTTCGAGGCCGCCTCGGCCGCGTTCCTGGTGAGCCTGATGGCGCTCGGAAACGTCGCCTTCCAGATCCCGATCGGCCTCCTCTCCGACCGGTTCGACCGCCGCCGGGTGCTCCTTTGCATCGGCGTCTTCGGCGCGGTCGGGGCGGCGCTGATCCCGGTCGCGTCGGCGAATATGCCCGCCTTCTTCGCGCTCCTGTTCGTCTGGGGCGGGGTGACGGGCGCGCTCTATACGGTCGGCCTCGCCCATCTCGGCGCCCGCTTCAGGGACGCGGACCTCGTCTCGGCCAACGCCGCCTTCGTGATCCTGTACAATGTGGGTCTGGTGATCGGCCCGCCCCTCGTCGGCGCCGGCATGGACGCGGTGCCTCCGCAGGGCTTCGCCTATGCGCTGGCGGGCCTGCTCGGCTTCTACGTCCTGGTGGTCGGCTCGCGCCTCGCCGGGGCGGAGCGGGCGGCGGTGTCGGTCCGGTCCTGAGAGGCCTTTCATGCCGCGGCTGCACGTCTGTTCCCTCGCCCGCCTGCACGAGACCGTCGCCGCGAGCGGCGCGAGCCACGTGCTGACCCTCATCAACGCCACCACCCTGGTGGAGCGGCCCGCGGCGATCGAGGAGGCGAACCACCTCTTCGTCGGCGTGAGCGACATCATCGAGCCCCTCGACGGCCACATCCTGCCCGCGGCCGAGCACGTGGAGCGCGTCCTGCGCTTCGTCGAGGCCTGGCCGCGCCGAAAACCCCTCGTGGTCCATTGCTGGGCGGGGATCAGCCGCTCGACCGCCGCCGCCTTCGTCGCCGCCTGCGCGCTCGCCCCGCACCGCTCCGAGGCGGCGATCGCCCAGGCCCTGCGGGAGGCCTCGCCGATCGCCACGCCGAACCGCCGCCTCGTCGCCGTCGCCGACGAGATCCTGGGCCGCGGCGGGCGCATGGTCGACGCCGTCGACCGGATCGGCCGCGGCCGCGAGGCGAGCGAGGGCTTGCCTTTCGTTCTCCCGCTCGAAGAAATCTGAGCGCCGCGGCGCAGCCATTGAGAAACACAGGCGCGCGATCATAGGCTCCGTCACCGGGGGCCCGTCGTGGAATACCTTTTCATCGCGCTGCTCGTCCTCGCCATCCCGGTCGCCGGGGTGGCGGGCTTCTTCATGGCCCTGAACCTGCGGGCGCGCACCCTCGCCCTCGAGACCCGCCTCGCCACGCTCGAACTGCGCTTCGCCGGCCCACCGCCCGCGGCGGAGGCTCCGCCCGCGGCGGAGGCTGCGCCCGTGGCCGAGGTGGCCCCTCCGGCGATCGTGAGCGAGGCCGAACCGGCCGCCGCCCCCGAACCGGAAGCCGTACCGTCGGCTGCGCCGATTCCGCCCCCGCCGCCGGTCCCGCCCGCGCGGCCCGGCCTCGAGGAGCGCCTCGGCACCCGCTGGGCGGTGTGGGTCGGCGGCATCGCCCTGGCCCTCGGCGGCCTTTTTCTCGTGCGCTACTCGATCGAGCAGGGGCTGATCGGCCCCGCCGCCCGCATCGCGGCGGGCGCGGTCTTCGCGCTGGCCCTCGTCGGGGCGGGCGAATGGATGCGCCGGCGCGACGTCGCGCCGTCCTTCGCGGCGCTGCCGAGCGCCCACATCCCGAGCATCCTCACCGCGGCCGGCACCTCGACCGCCTTCGCCACGGTCTACGCCGCCTACGGGCTCTACGGCATGGTCGGGCCGGGCGGCGCCTTCGTCATGCTCGGCGCCATCGCGCTCCTCACCATGGCGGCGGCGACGCTGCAGGGGCCGGCGCTCGCCGGCCTCGGCCTCGTCGCGGCGCTCGGCGCGCCGCTCCTCGTCCAGTCGGACAGCCCCCAGCCCTGGGTCCTCGTCCTCTACCTCCTGTTCGTCGCCTTTGCGGCCTACGGGGTGGCGCGGCTGCGCCTGTGGCGCTGGCTCGCTCTCGCCGGCGCCGTCGGCGTGCTCCTGTGGACCGTGCCTATCGCCCTCGTCGGCGGCTCCGACGTGCTCCCGGTCGCGGTCCACCTGCTCCTCCAGACCGGGCTCGCCGGCCTGTTTCTGGTGGCCGAGCCGCACCGGGGCACGCCCGATGCGGAGGCGCGCCTCGACCGCTTCGCGGCCCCGGTCCTCCTCGCCTTCGCCGGCCTCGCGGTGATGGTGTCGGGCTCCTGGCACCTCGGCGGCGGCCGGCCGGTCTTCGCCGGGGCGATGGCGCTGACCCTCCTCGGTCTCGCGCTCCGCTTCGCGCCGGCCGCCGCGGCGGCGGTCTGGGCCGCCCTCGTCGCCGCCGGCGCCCTCGCCTTGTGGCCCGTCGAAGGCGAGGCCGCCCGCGAGCAGCTCTCGGTCGTGCCCGACCTGCTGGTCGGCAGCCCCCGCCCGGCGGCGCTCGGGCCCTACCTCGCCTTCGCGGTCGCCATCCCGCTCGCCATCGCGGCGGCTTCCCTCCTGCGCCTCGCGACCGGTCGGTCGCTGCCGGTCGCGCTGGCCGCCTGGTACGCCGCCGCGGCGACGCTGGCGCCGCTCGCGGCCCTCGTGGTCGCCTATTGGCGGGTGGCGGATCTCGACCGCAGCGTCTCCTTCGCCGCCGTCGCCGGCGTGGTGGCGCTCGGCTTCGTCTTCGCCGCGGCCCGGCTGCGCCCGCTCGACGGCGCCGCCGCCCGGCTCGGCCTCGGCGCGACGGCCGCCGCCGCCGTCGCGGCGCTCGCGCTCGGCCTCACCTTCGCCCTCGAGAAGGGCATGCTGACCGTCGCCTTCGCGCTCGCCGCCCTCGGGACCGCCTGGGTGTCCGACCGCCTCGCCTTGCGCGAACTGCGGCCGGTCGTGGCCGCGGTCGGGCTCCTGGTCCTCGGCCGAATCCTGTGGGACCCGACCATCGCCGGCGACGACCTCGGGCGCACGCCGATCCTCAACTGGCTCCTGTGGGGCTACGGCGTGCCGGCCCTCGCCTTCTGGCAGGCGGCCCGCCGGCTCGAGCGCGCCGGGCGCGACCGGATCGTGCGCTTCGCCGAGAGCCTGGCGATCCTGTTCGCGGCGCTGCTCGCCGTGTTCCAGATCCGCCACCTGTTGCAGGGGGGCGATCCGCTCGCCCCGACCTCCGACCACCTCGAGATGGGCCTCGTCGCCACCGTCGGTCTGCTCTTCGCCTGGGTGATGGTGCGGGCGCAGAGCCGCACCCCCGACGTGCTGTACCGGACGGCGTCCCTCGTCTTCGGCGGCATCACCCTTGCGATCGCCTTCTTCTTCCTCGCCCTCGGGACCAATCCGCTTCTCAAGGGCGAAGAGGTGCTCGGCGGGCCGGTGCTCAACTCGCTCCTCCTCGCCTACCTGCTGCCGGCGCTCGCCGCGGCGGCGCTCGCCCGCGCCGCCCGCGGGGTGCGGCCGGAGTGGTACGTGCGCGCGGCGGCGGGGCTCGCCCTCGCCCTCCAGCTCCTGTGGACCGTCGCGGCGATCCGGCGCCTGTTCCAGGGCCCCGTCATCGATCTGAACCTTCCGACCGGGCAGGGGGAGATGTGGAGCTACTCGCTGGCGCTCCTCGCGATCGGCACGGTGCTCCTCGCCGCCGGGCTCCTGCGCGACAGCCGGCTCCTGCGCCAGGTCTCGGCCGCCTACATCCTGGTCGCGGTGTTCAAGGTGTTCGTCATCGACCTGTCGAACCTCGAGGGGGTCACCCGGGCCCTCTCCTTCATCGGGCTCGGCCTCGCCCTCGTCGGCATCGGCCTCGCCTACCAGAAGCTCCTGATCCGGCGCGAGCCGCCGCCGGGTCCGGAGGCGCCGGCGGCGGCCGCCTGACGGGGTTGCCACCCCGGCGGGGGCCCGCCATAACGCGCCCATGCAGCAGCCCCGCCCCGCGGCCGACGACGTGTCCGGCCTGACCTTCGAGAAGGCCCTCGACGAGCTCGAGACCATCGTGCGCCGGCTCGAACAGGGCAACGTGCCCCTCGAGGAATCGCTTTCCATCTACGAGCGTGGCGAGGCCCTGAAGAAGCACTGCGAGGCGCTCCTGAAGCGCGCCGAGGCCCGCATCGAGAAGATCACGCTGGGCCCCGACGGGGAGCCCCGGGCGACCCCCTTCGACCCGGAGAGCTGACCGGGCGGCGCCGTTGCGCGCACCGGCCGGGCTGCGTAGGGTCCCTCCGACCGCGCAAGGCGGCACGACGAAACGCCGGCTGCGACCGGCACGGAGGAAGCCCATGAAGAAGACGATCCCGCTGGCCGCGCTCGCGCTGGCGCTCGCCGCGGCGCCCGCCGCCGCCTTCCCGACCAAGGACGTGGACTACATCATCCCCTTCGCCCCGGGCGGCGAATCGGACGTCGCCGCGCGCCTGCAGCAGCCGATCTTCCAGGAGATCACCGGGCGCCAGCTGATCGTGAAGTACCAGGCGGGCGCCGGCGGCGCGCAGGCCTGGGCCCAGCTCAACAAGATGCCGGCCGACGGCCACACGATCATGGGCATGAACCTGCCCCACATCGTGCTGCAGCCGCTCCTCGGCAATGTCGGCTTCGAGACCGACGACCTGACCCCGGTGTTCTGGTTCCACTACACGCCGGACGCGATCATCGTGCCGGCCGGCAGCCAGTTCAAGACGCTGAAGGACCTCATCGAGCACGCCAAGAAGAACCCGGGCGCGGTCACCTTCTCGGGCTCGGCGACGAACTCGGCGAACCACCTCGCCCAGCAGCAGTTCGACCGCCTCGCCGGCGTCAAGACCACCTACGTGCCCTTCGCCGGCACGGCGCCGTCCGTCACCGCGCTCCTCGGCAACCAGGTCATGGCCTCGTTCGGCTACTCGACCATCGCCCAGGCGCAGGGCGACAAGGTGCGGATGCTCGCGGTCGCGAGCGACGAGCGCCTGCCGGGCTTCCCCGACGCGCCGACCTTCAAGGAGAGCGGCATCAACATGGTCGGCGGCGCCTATCGCGGCGTCGGCGTGCCGAAGGGCACGCCGGAGGACGTGCGCAAGCAGGTCTCCGACGCCTTCACCAAGATCAACGCCGATCCGCGCATGGTGAAGGCCATGAACGACGGCGGCTTCGTCGTCATCAACGTGCCGTACGAGAAGATGAACGCCTTCATGGACGAGCGGAAGAAGGAGACCCGCGACACCGCCGAAGCCATGGGCATCAAGAAGAAATAGTCCGTCCGGGCGGGCGGGCCGCGAGGTCCGCCCGCGCGCAGGGCCGGCGGGGAGGGGCGCCCATGG
>DATLFZ010000450.1:0-3428 GCA_035540795.1 Beijerinckiaceae bacterium
GTCGTACCGGCTCGATGCCGGCGCCGAACTCGTGCTCGCCGACCGCATCCAGATCCAGCAGGTCGTGCTCAACCTCATCCGCAACGCCATCGAGGCCATGGAGGAGACCGCCCGGCGCGAGCTCGCGATCGCGGCCAGGCGGGAGGACGGGTTCGCCGAGGTGAGCGTCTCGGACACCGGCACCGGGCTCGCCCCGGAGATCGCCGGGCAGCTGTTCCAGCCCTTCCAGACCACCAAGAAGCACGGGATGGGGGTCGGCCTGTCGATCTGCCGCACGATCGTGGAATCGCACGGCGGCAAGATCTGGGCCGAATCGTCCGCGGGCCGCGGCACCGTGTTCCGCTTCACCCTGCGGCTCGTCGAGGAGGAGGAGTTGCACGATGCCCAGTGAGCAGGTCGTCCACGTCGTCGACGACGACCTCGAAGTGCGCCAGTCCCTCGCCTTCCTGCTGGCGACGGCGGGGCTGTCGGTGCGGGTGCACGAATCCGCGACCGCCTACCTCGACAGCGTCAAGGACGCCGGCGGCGGCTGCATCGTCACCGACGTGCGCATGCCGGGCATCGACGGAATCGAGTTCCTGCGCCGGCTCAACGCCCGCGGCTCGACCGTTCCGGTCGTGGTGATCACCGGCCACGCCGACGTGCCGCTCGCGGTCGAGGCCATGAAGGAGGGCGCCCTCGACTTCATCGAGAAGCCGTTCGACGACGAGGTCTTGATCCAGGCGATCCGCTACGCCCTCGACCGGCAGGCCCGCAACGCCCGCCGGGAGGGGCAGGGGGCCGAGATCCGGGCCCGCTACGACACCCTGTCCGAACGGGAGCGCCAGGTCCTCGGCGGGCTCGTCGAGGGCAAGGCCAACAAGGTCATCGCCTACGACCTCGGCATCAGCCCCCGCACCGTCGAGATCTACCGGGCCAACGTGATGAGCAAGATGCAGGCGGGCAGCCTGTCCGAGCTCGTCCGCATGGCCCTGCTGATCGGGGTCGAACAGCCCGCCGCGCGAACGCCTTAGGGACAATTCCGGAGTGGCGGCGGGCCCCTCCCATTGAGACATATCAAGCCGGCTCACCAGCGGGCGGGTACAGTTCCGCCGATGGAACGGGACACGATGTCGACCACGCAGGGACCGGTGATCCTCGTCGACGACGACGCGGCGGTCCGCAACGCGCTCAAATTCGCGCTCGAGCTCGAGGGGCTCGACGTGCGGGTCTATCCCGGCGCGGCCGAGCTCCTCGCCGACGACCTGCCCTCCCGCGGCTGCCTGCTCCTCGACTACTTCATGCCGACGATCGACGGGGTCGAGCTGCTCGACAGGCTGCGCAGCCGCAAGATCGACCTGCCGGCGATCCTGATCACCTCCCGCCCCGACGAGAAGGTTCTGGGGCGGGCCGCCCGCTCCGGCTTCCGCGCCGTGCTCGAGAAGCCGCTGAGCGACGGCAAACTGCTCGACACCATCCGCGGCGCCCTCGCCACCCTCGCGCCCGCCGGCCTGGCCGCGAATCCGGCCGCCTGAGGGCCGCTCTAGCCGGCGGCGACCTCGGCGTCGCCCTTCAGGGTCACCGGGATGGTGAGATAGCGCACGCCGTTGGCCTCCGCCGGCGGGAAGCGGCCGGCGCGGATGTTGACCTGGATCGAGGGCAGGAGCAGGCGGGGCGCGGCGAGCTTGGCGTCGCGGGCGGTGCGCATGGCCACGAACGCGTCCTCGGTGACGCCCTCCTTCACGTGGACGTTGCCGGCGCGCTGCGCGGCAACGGTGGTCTCCCAGGCGTACGCGTCGCGGCCCGGCGCCTTGTAGTCGTGGCACATGAACAGGCGCGTTTCCGGCGGCAGGGCCAGGAGCCGCTTGATCGAGCGGAACAGGGTGCGGGCGTCGCCGCCGGGAAAGTCGGCCCGGGCGGTGCCGAAATCGGGCATGAACAGGGTGTCGCCGACGAAGGCCGCGTCCCCGATCAGGTAGGTGACGTCGGCCGGGGTGTGGCCCGGCGTGTACAGGACCTCCGCCTCGAGCGCGCCGATGCGGAAGCGTTCGCCGTCGGCGAAGAGGTGGTCGAAGTCGCTGCCGTCGGTCTTGAGGTCGGTCGCATCGAATACCGGCCGGAAGATGCGCTGGACCTCCTTGATGTGCTCGCCGATGGCGATCTTCGCGCCCGTCTTCGCCTTGACGTAGGGCGAGCCCGACAGGTGGTCGGCATGGGCGTGGGTCTCGAGCGTCCACGCGATCCTGTAGCCCGCCTCCCGCGCCGCCGCGAGGATCGCCTCGACCGAGCGGGTGTCGACCTCGCCGGTGGCGTGGTCGTAGTCGAGGACCGGGTCGATCACCGCCGCCTCCTTCGTCGCCGGATCGGCGACGAGGTAGCTCACGGTGTTGGTGGGCTCGTCGAAGAACGCCCGGATGATCGGTTCGCCGGCCATGTCGCCTCCTCCTCGCGGGCGGCGGACCGCCCCTTGACGATTCCATGAGCACTATCTAAATAAGCGATCACTAATGTCAAGGCTGCTCGAATGATCGCCGGCTTCGACCCGGACGTGATGGAGGAGAGGGCGACGGAGGTCGCCGCGATCCTGCGCGCCCTCGCCAACGAGAAGCGGCTCCTGATCCTGTGCCGCCTCGGCGAATGGGGCGAGGCCAACGTCAACACCCTCGCCGCTGCCGTCGGGCTGTCCCAGTCCGCCCTGTCGCAGCACCTCGCCAGGATGCGCGCCGAAGGCCTCGTCGCCTTCCGCCGGGAGAGCCAGACCATCTGGTACCGGATCGCCGACCCGCGCATCGAGGAACTCTTCGCCACCCTGCACCGGCTCTTCTGCGCGCCGCGCGAGGACCGCTGATTCCGGAGGTCTCCATGTCCCTTCCCGCCATCGGCCCGGAACATGCCGGGCGCCTCGTCGAGGAGGGCGCGATCCTGATCGACGTGCGCGAGGCCGACGAGCACGCGCGCGAGCGGATCCCGGGCGCCCGCCTGATGCCCCTGTCGCGGCTCGACGCCGCCGACCTCGGCCCTGCGGGCGCTCCGGTCGTGTTCCACTGCCGCAGCGGCGCGCGCACGCACACGCACGGGCCGCGCCTCGCCGCCAAGGCGGGTCCTTGCGCGGCCTATGTGCTCGAAGGCGGCCTCGAGGCCTGGAAGAAGGCGGGCCTGCCGGTCGTGGTCGACCGCAAGCAGCCGCTCGAGATCCAGCGCCAGGTCCAGCTCGGCGCCGGCGCCCTCGCCTTCTTCGGCACGCTGCTGGGCCTCCTCGTGTCGCCGTGGTTCCTGGCGGTGCCGCTCTTCGTCGGCGCCGGCCTGATCACCGCCGGCGCCACCGGCTTCTGCGGCCTCGCCCGGATCCTGGTGCGCATGCCCTGGAACCGCACCGCGGCGCCGGCAGGGGCTCCTAAGGCGGCGTAACCATCGGAGGATGGCACGATGACCCTCACCCTTGTCCAAAG
>DATLFZ010000451.1:0-11774 GCA_035540795.1 Beijerinckiaceae bacterium
GTGCTGAACGGGCTTCTGGTCGGCTCGTACTACCTGCTCCTGGCGCTCGGCCTGTCGCTGATCTTCTCCCTCGGCGGCATCGTGAACCTCGCCCATGGCGGGTTCTACGCCATCGGCGCCTATCTCGCGGTGATGCTGAGCCCGCATATCGGCTTCGGCGGCGCCTTCGTCGTCTCCCCGATCGCGGTGGCCCTGATCGGCGTCGTCGTCGAGCGGCTGTTCTTCCGCCACTTCTACCGCCGCGACCCGATTCTGAGCCTGCTCCTGACCTTCGGCCTCGCCATGGTGATCGAGCAGGGGCTGCGCATCACCTTCGGCGCCTCGCCGCTGCCGTTCTCGATTCCCATGGCCCTGCGCGGCCAGGTCTTCGTCGGCGACTTCATCTATTCCCGCTACCGGCTCCTGATCCTGCTCGTCGCGCTGACCGCGGTGACCGCGACCTGGTTCATCGTCTACCGGACCTCGTTCGGCCGGGTGGTGCGCGCCGGCGTGCAGAACCCCGACATGGTCGGGGCGCTCGGCATCTCCCTGCAGCCCTACATGACCGCCATCGCGGCGCTCGGCGTCGGCCTCGCCGGCCTCGCCGGCGTCATGCTCGCACCGATCTCGGGCGTGCACCCGGCGATGGGCGCCGAGATCCTCACCGCCGCCTTCGTGGTGGTGGTGATCGGCGGCCTCGGCTCGTTCTGGGGCGTGATCGCCGCCGCAATCCTCGTCGGCCTCGTGCGCGGGGTCACGATCTACTTCTTCCCGCCCGCCGGCGAGGTCTCGATGTACCTCCTCATGGCGCTGGTCCTGCTGCTGCGCCCGCGCGGGCTCCTCGGCGAGCGCATCCAGCGCTTCGAATGACCATGAAGCGCGACTTCGCTCCCCTCCTGATCGCCGCGCTGGCGCTCCTCGTCCTGCCCTTCGCGCTGGACCGGCTCGGCCTACCCCTGCGCTCCTCCATCGACGTGATCGTGTTCGCGATCGCCGCGATGGGGCTCAACGTGCTCGTCGGCTACACGGGCCTCGTCTCCTTCGGCCACGGGGCCTGGTTCGGGCTCGCCGCCTACGCGGCGGCCCTGTCGCAGCTGCACTGGTTCCGCGACTCCTTCGTCGCGCCCGCGCTGTTCGCGCTCGGGTTCGTGGCCGTTGTCGCAACGCTGCTCGGCGCCCTGATCCTGCGCCGGCGCGGGGTCTACTTCTCGCTCCTGACCCTGGCGCTCACCGCGCTGCTCTTCGCCATCGGCTACCGCTGGACGGAGTTCACCGGTGGCGAGAGCGGCCTCGGCGGCATCGTCCGCCCGGTCGTGCTCGGGGCCGATCTCTCCCGCGACATGACCTACTACTGGGTCGCCGCGGCGCTCGGCTTTCTCGTGTGCTTCCTGCTCTGGCGCTTCCACCGCTCGCCGATCGGCAGCGTGCTCGTGGCGATCCGGGAGAACGAGCAGCGCGCCCGCTTCGTCGGCTATCCGACCAACCGCTACAAGCTCGTCGGCTTCGTCACCTCGGCGACCGTGGTCGGCATCGCCGGGGTGATTTCCGTCTTCAACCACCGCTTCGCCTCGGCCGAGCCCCTCGCCGTCGCCTTCTCCGGCGAGCTCATCGCCATGGTGGTGATCGGGGGCATGCGCAGCTTCCTCGGGCCGGCCCTCGGGGCGCTGTTCTTCATCCTGTTCCGGGAGTTCCTGTCGATCTGGACACCGCACTGGCTGTTCTTCTTCGGCATCCTGTTCGTCGGCTTCATCATGTTCTCGCCGACGGGCCTCGTCGGCGTGGCCCAGCGCGTCCTCGCGCCGTTCCGGAAGAAGGTGGTCGAGGACGCCGCCATGGCCGGCCGCACCATCGCCGCCGAGCCCCTGCCGGACTTCCTCAAACCCGTCGAGCACGTGGACGGGCCGATCCTCACCGCGCAGGGCATCTCCAAGAGTTTCGGCGGCATCCGAGCGGTGCAGGGCGTCGACTTCTCCGTCCGCGACCGGACGCTGCACGCCCTCATCGGCCCGAACGGCGCCGGCAAGACCACCGCCTTCAACCTCATCTCGGGCATGTTCCGGCCCGACGAGGGCACGGTCACCCTGCGGGGGCAGACAATCGCCGGGCTCTCCCCCGAGCGGATCACCGACGCGGGGGTCGGGCGCTCGTTCCAGATCACGAACCTGTTTCCGGCGCTGACCGTCGAGGAGAACCTGCGCCTCGCCGTCCAGGCGAACCACCAGAGCCGGTTCGACCCCTGGCGCGCCGCCCGCTCGATCGAGTCGATCGAGAAGGAGACGGCGGCGATCCTGCGCTATCTCGGCGTTTCCGGCATGGAGCAGGCGGAGGCCGGCGCGCTCTCCTATGGCGGCCAGCGCCTCCTCGACATGGGGGTGGCGCTCGCCACCCGCCCCCGCATCCTCCTCCTCGACGAGCCCCTCGCCGGCCTCTCCGCCGCCGAGCGCCAGCGCATCGGCGACATCATCAAGCGCATCTCCGCCGACCTGCCGGTGCTCCTCGTCGAGCACGACATCGACCGGGTCTTTCAGATCGCCGACGCGGTCACGGTCATGAACGAGGGCAAGGTGCTGGTCGACGGCACGGTCGCCGACGCCCGCTCGAGCCCCAAGGTCCAGGAGGTCTATATCGGCTCCGGCGCGGCCTCGATCGCGGCGAAGCCCCGGGAGAGCGCCGCCGAGCCGCAGACCATCCTCGCGGTCGAAGGCGTCGACACCTATTACGGCAAGAGCCACATCCTCTCCGACGTCGCCTTCGACGTGCGCAGCCACGAGATCGTGGCGCTGCTCGGCCGCAACGGCGCCGGCAAGTCGACCCTGCTCAAGACCCTGATCGGCATCGCCCCGCCCGCGAAGGGCTCGATCACGCTCGCCGGCCGCGAGATCGCCGGGCTGCCGCCGGCCGAGATCGCGAGGCTCGGCATCGGCTACGTGCCCCAGGGCAGGGCCCTGTTCGCCGGCATGACGGTCGCGCAGAACCTGGAGCTCGGCCGCCTGCGCCGCCAGACGGGGCAGGGGGTGCGCTGGGACCTCGATCGCATCGTCGAGTACTTCCCCCGCATCCGCGAGCGTCTCCACACCCCGGCCGACTTCCTGTCGGGGGGCGAGCAGCAGATGGTCGCGGTCGCCCGCGCGCTGTCCGGGGACGTGCGCGTGCTCCTCCTCGACGAGCCCTTCGAGGGGCTCGCGCCGACCATCATCGAGCAGCTGTTCGAGAGCTTCGACCGCCTCCGTCGGGAGGTCTCGATCGTCATCGTCGACCACCATCTCGACCTGGCGCTGGCGCTTTCCGACCGCACCGTCGCCCTCGAGCGCGGGCGGGTGATCCACAAGGGCCCCTCGAAGGATCTGCGCGACGACCTCGATCTGCGCCGCAAGGTGCTGTGGCTGTGACCGCCTCAGGACGCCGGCGTGATCCAGCCGATCGCCGCCCCGCCCGGCTCGTGCAGGATGGCGATGCGCCCGATCCCCGGCACCTCGAAGACCGGGCGGATCAGCTGCGCCCCGGCGGCGACCGCCTTCTCGACCCGGGCGTCGATGTCGTCGACGGCGATGTAGCCCATCCAGCTCTCCGGCACGTCGGCGTGCTCGGGCCCGCCGAGCTGGAAGATGCCGCCGACCGTTTTGTCCCCGCTCTTCGCCACGAAATAGGTCATGCCCTCCATCGGCATGGCGTCGTAGGTCCAGTCGAGGCAATCGGCGTAGAATCGCTTGGCCTGTTCGGCGTCGCGGGTCATCAGCTCGTTCCAGTAGAAGGTCCCGTGCGACCACATGGGGCAAATCTCCGTTGCGCGCCGACCGAAGCAGGCCATCGTGTCGGCGCCGCGGCGTCCGCGTGAGTAGAACCCGAAAACAAGAGCGGAGAGAAGCCATGCCCCGCATCGCCATCGTCGGCGCCGGCCTGATCGGCCGCTCCTGGGCGATCGTCTTCGCCCGCGGCGGCTGGGACGTGCGCCTGACCGACCCGAGCGCGGAGGCGCTCGCTCGCGCGCCCGCGCTCATCCGCCAGGGCCTCGACGATTTCGCCGCGCACGGCCTCGTGCAGGACCCGGCGGCCGCCGCCGCCCGGGTGTCAGTCGCATCCTCCCTCGCCGAGGCTGTCGAGGGCGTCGAGATCGTGCAGGAGAGCGGCCCCGAGGTGCTGGAGGTGAAGCAGCGCCTCTTCGCCGAGCTCGACCGCGCCGCGCCGCGCGAGGCGATCCTCGCCTCGTCGACCTCCTTCATCGTCGCCTCGCGCTTCTCGGAGGGCCTGCCCGGGCGCGAGCGCTGCATGGTCGCGCACCCGGTCAACCCGCCCCACCTCGCCCCCATCGTCGAGCTGTGCGGCGCCCCGTGGACGGCGCCGCGCTTCATCGAGAAGGCGCACGCCATCTTCGCGAGCGTCGACCAGGCCCCGATCGTCGTCCACAGGGAGGTGGACGGGTTCGTTCTCAACCGCCTCCAGGCGGCGCTGCTCGCCGAATCCTTCCGGCTCGTGGGCGAGGGGGTGGTGAGCCCGCAGGATCTCGACAAGACGATCAAGGACGGGCTCGGCCTGCGCTGGTCGTTCATGGGCCCGTTCGAGACGATCGAGCTCAATGCCCCGGGCGGCATCCCGGACTACTGCGCGCGCTACGCCGAATCGCTCCGCCGCCTCTCCGCCGACCCGGCCCCGCCCGCCGTCTGGGGGCCGGAGAACGTGCAGCGCATCGTCGAGGCCTGGGGCCGCACGCCCAGCCCCGCCGATGTGCTCGAGCGCAGCGCCTGGCGCGACCGGCGCCTCACCGCCCTCAAGGCCCACAAGGCCGCGCAAAGCTGAACGAGGACATCATGGCCCGCAAAGTCGTCATCACCTGCGCCGTCACCGGGGCGATCCACACGCCCTCCATGTCGCCCCACCTGCCGATCACGCCTCAGGAGATCGCCGACGCGGCGATCGGCGCCGCCGAGGCCGGCGCCGCCATCGTCCACCTGCACGCCCGCGACCCGAAGACCGGCAAGCCCGACCAGGCGCCGGAGGCCTTCGCGCCGTTCCTGCGGGTGATCAAGCAGCGCTCGAACTGCGTCATCAACATCACCACCGGCGGCGCGCCGACCATGACGGTCGAGGAGCGGGTCCGCCCGGCGGCCCATTTCAAGCCGGAGGTCGCCTCCCTCAACATGGGCTCGATGAATTTCGGGCTCTACCCGATGCTGAACCGCTTCAAGGATTTTCGGCACGACTGGGAGCGCCCCTACCTCGAAGGCTCGCGCGAGCGCATCTTCAAGAACACTTTCGCCGACATCGAGTACATCCTGACCACCTGCGCCGAGAACGGCACCCGGTTCGAGATCGAGTGCTACGACATCGGCCACCTCTACACGCTGGCCCATTTCGTCGAACGGGGCGTGATCAAGCCGCCGTTGTTCGTGCAGAGCGTTTTCGGGATCCTCGGCGGCATCGGCCCGCATCCGGAGGACGTGGCGCACATGAAGCGCACCGCCGACCGGCTGTTCGGCGACCAGTACCACTGGTCCGTGCTCGGGGCCGGCCGCAACCAGCTGCCGATCGCCGCCATGGCGGCCTCGATGGGCGGCAACGTCCGCGTCGGCCTCGAGGATTCGCTCTGGGCCGGGCCGGGCAAGCTCGCCGAATCGAACGCCCAGCAGGTCCGCCTCGCCCGCCAGGTGATCGAAGGGCTCGGTCTCGAGATCGCCACCCCGGACGAGGCCCGCGCGATCCTGCAGCTCAAGGGCGGCGACCGGGTCGACTTCTGACAGGCCGTCCGCGGCCTTGCCCCTCCGGCGCGCCCCCGCCAAACTGGGCGGGGGAGGGCCGATGGAGCGCCGTTTCGTCCACGTCACCTTTCGCGGCCGCGTGCAGGGCGTGGGCTTTCGCGCCTTCGTCGAGCGACGCGCGCAGGAGCGCGGCCTCGACGGCTGGGTCCGCAACCGCCGGGACGGCTCGGTCGAGGCGGTCCTCGCCGGACCCGCGAGCGGCGTCGAGACCGTGCTGAACGCCTGTCGCGAGGGTCCGCCGGGTGCGGTCGTCGAAACCGTCGAGTGCCGGGAGGAGGAAGCGGCGGGGCTCGTCTCCTCGAACCGCCCCTCGGGCTTCTTCGTCATGCCGACGGTCTGACGCTGGCAGCACCTGGTGGCCGCGGCTGCCAAGCCGTTGGAACGAAACGGAAAATTCAACATTAACCTTGAGCGTGGACGGCGGATTGTGCACCGTTATCGGGCCGGCGTCGGATTCGCCCGTCGCCCGGCCCGGAGAAAGGAGGTCCCATGGTCTCGAAGGCGTTCATCCGTCAGCTCGAGGGTTACGGGCTGACCACGGCCACCATCCTGTACCGTCTGCCCGACCATCCGGCGCTGCTGCAGACCTACATCTGGCAGGAATACGACCTCGCCCCGGACTTCCCCGTCCTGCACGACTTCCTCGGCTTCTGGACCCGCGAGCTCGAAGGCCCGCTCCACTCGGTCACGGTGGCGCATTCGCGCCTGATCAAGCCGGCCGAGTTCAAGAACGTCGACGGCGTCCTGACGCTCCACTGAGGCTCGGCCGGGCGGCCCTGCCGCCCTTGGCCCGCGCGGGCATCTGGGCTAGAGGGCGCACGCCCCTCCGCGAGCCCTCCTTGTCCGCCCCACGAACCTCAGAAATCCTCGCCCGAATCGCGGCGCAGCCGGGCGAGCGGCTGATGGTGCGCGACATCCTGACCGCCCTCGGCGACCGGGCCTTCGCCCTGCTCGTCGTTCTGCTCGGGCTGCCGAACTGCCTGCCGATGCCGCCGCCGATCCCCCTCGTCTGCGGGCTCCTCCTCGGCCTCGTCGCCGCCCAGATGGCGAGCGGACGTCCCGCACCCTGGCTGCCCCATCGCCTGCGCGAGAAGTCGGTGCCGCGGCCGGACGTGCGCCGGGCGGTCGACCGGGCGCTTCCGGCGCTCCTGCGCCTCGAGCGCTGGTCGCGGCCGCGCATGACCGTGTTCGAGAGCCCGCTGGCGCTGCGCGCCGTCGGGCTCCTCCTCTTCGCCCTGGCGCTCGGCCTCGTGGTCGCGGCCCCGATCGTCGGCCAGATCCCGCTCGGCATCGCGGTCTGCCTCGTCGGCCTCGGCCTCGTGGAGCGGGACGGCTTCGTGGTGGTGGCGGGCCTCGCCGTCGGCGCCATCGGCCTCACCCTCAGCTTCGGCTTCGTCTTCGCGATCGTCGCCGGGCTCGCGCGGGTGTTCTGAGGGGCCGGGTGAGCAGGCGAGAGCAAGGCGGGCCCCGGCTCAGATCAGCCGCAGCCCCTTGAGGCTCGCGTGCCCTTCGCGGCCGACGATGATGTGGTCGTGCATCGCGATGCCGAGCGGCTTCGCGACCTCGATGATGTCGCGGGTCATCTTGACGTCGGCGGAGGAGGGGGTCGGGTCGCCCGAGGGGTGGTTGTGCACCAGCACGAGCGCCGTCGCCGACAGTTCGAGCGCCCGCTTGACCACCTCCCGGGGATAGACCGGCGTGTGGTCGACGGTGCCCGATTGCTGCACCTCGTCGGCGATGAGCGCGTTGCGCTTGTCGAGGAACAGCAGCCGGAACTGCTCCTTCTCCGAGAAGGCCATGGCGGTGCGGCAATAGTCGATGACCGCGCTCCACGAGGACAGGACGGGGCGCTTCGCCACCGCACCCTTGGCGATCCGCCGCGCCGCCGCCTCGACGATCTTGAGGTCGACCACCACCGCCTCGCCGATGCCGTCGACCTCCATCAGCCGCTGCGGCGGCGCCGCCAGCGTCTCGGCGAAGGTGCCGAACCGGCGCAGCAGCTCCTTGGCGATCGGCTTCACGTCCCGGCGCGGGATCGAGCGGAACAGGATCAGCTCGAGGAGCTCGTAGTCGGGCAGGGGGTCGCCGCCGACCTCGGCGAAGCGCGCCCGCAGGCGGTCGCGGTGGCCGTGATAGTGGGGCTGGTCGGGGGCGCTCATGCTCGGGCGGACGCTCGCCGCTCATGAGAGGCGCGGCCCCGCGCGCGGTCAAGCCCGATCACACCGGGTAGGGCGGCTTGTCGTAGCCCTTGGGCGAGCGGGTGAAGACCTCGACGCCGGTCTGCGTCACCCCGACCGTGTGCTCGAACTGGGCCGAGAGCGAGCGGTCGCGGGTGACCGCGGTCCAGCCGTCGCCGAGCACCTTTACGTGCGGGCGGCCGAGATTGATCATCGGCTCGACCGTAAAGAGCATCCCCGGCCGCAGGGGCACGTTGTAGCTCGGCTCGACGTAGTGCAGCACGGTGGGCGCGTCGTGGAAGACGCGGCCGAGCCCGTGGCCGCAGAAGTCCCGCACCACCGAGCAGCGCTCGCTCTCGGCGAAGCTCTGGATGGCGGCGCCGATGTCGTTGGTCGAGCCGCCCGGGCGCACCGCCCCGATGCCCCGCCAGAGCGCCTCGTAGGTGATGTCGGACAGGCGCGCCGCCCGGCGCGGCACCTCGCCGACGAAGAACATGCGGCTCGAATCGCCGTGCCAGCCGTCGAGGATGAGCGTCACGTCGATGTTCAGCGTGTCGCCGTCGCGCAGGGGCTTGTCGCCGGGGATGCCGTGGCAGACGACATGGTTGATCGAGGTGCAGATCGACTTCGGGTAGCCGCGATAGAGGAGGGGCGCCGGGTAGGCGCCGTGGTCCATGGCGAAGTCGAACACGAGCCGGTCGAGGAACTCGGTGGTGACGCCTGGCTTCACGTGCTCGACGAGAAGGTCGAGGGCCTCCGCGGTCAGCCGGCCGGCCCGGCGCATGCCCTCGAACGCGTCCGGGCCGTGGATGGGCACGTCGCTCGCGCGGCGTCCTTCGAGCTGGGCGATGTCGTCGCGGTGCATGAACGGGTCCGGATCGGCGGCGGGACCATAACCCAGGGGGACGGGGCTTCGGAAGGGCCGCGGTCCGCCCGGCGCGGCTTCACCATGTCGCTCCCCATGTGGGGCGGCGGACCCGGCGCGCAAGCGGGGCGCGGCCGGCCGCCTTGCGCTCCGGCGGCGACGGTGCCATCAGGCGCGCCGGCAGAGCACCATGAACGACACCGCCCCCTTCGGCGCCTACGCCCCGAGCGGCCTCGCCCGCTGGATCATCGAGCGGACCCAGAACCTTCCCAACACCTGGGCGGGGCGGCGGGCGAACCTGCTCCTGCGCCGCATCGCCATCCCGCTCCTCGGCGGCAAGCCCCTCGACGTGGAGCGGCTCGGGGTGCGCATGCGCCTCTACCCCTATGCCAACATCTGCGACAAGAAGGTGCTGTTCACGCCGCAGTTCTTCGATCCGGAGGAGTTCGAGGTCCTGCGCGGGCGGATGCACGACGGCTTCGTCTTCATCGACGTGGGGGCGAACATCGGCGCCTACGCCCTCTTCGTCGCGGCGCAGGCGGGGCCGGCGGCCCGCGTGCTCGCGGTCGAGCCGCAGCCGCAGGTGTTCGAGCGGCTGACCTACAACATCCGCCAAAACCCCTTCGGTACGATCAAGGCGGTGGCCTGTGCGGTCGCCGACCGCCCGGGCGAGCTGACCCTCTTCCTCGATCCCCGCAACAGCGGCGAATCGAGCGTGAAGGTCGTCGGCTCGGGCCAGTCGGAGCCGATCCGGGTGCCGGCGACCACGCTGCTCAACCTGATCCGGCAGGAGGGCTATGCCCGCGTCGATGCGGTCAAGCTCGACGTCGAGGGAGCGGAGGACCTGATCCTCGCCCCGTTCTTCCGCGACGCGCCGCAGGACCTGTGGCCGTCGCTCCTCATCGTCGAGGACGGGCGCGGCCAGTGGGAGCTCGACCTGCCCAAGCTGGTCGGCGAGCAGGGCTATCGCCTCGTGGCCCGGACCCGGCTCAATCTCGTCTACGAGCGCCCCTGAGCGCTCACCGCATCAGCCGCGGCGCGCCGAGCGTCGGGAGGACTCCCTCCCGCATCACGGCCCGGCGCAGGGGCGCGATCCCCGACAGGGCGAGCAGGCCGGCCCCGCGCAGGAGGTCGGCCGGAAGCAGGCCGGTGAGCAGCGTGCGGTTGAGCCCGTCCACGGCAGCGGTCCGCAAGGGCACGTCGAGGTCGCGGCTGCGCCGGTAGCGGGCGAGCATGCCGGCGCCGCCGATGTCCTCGCCGGCGGCGCGGGCGTCCACGACCGCGTCGAGGAGCGAGGCGACGTCCCGCAGGCCGAGATTGAGCCCCTGCGCGCCGATCGGCGGAAAGACGTGCGCCGCTTCGCCGACAAGGGCGATGCGGTCGGCCCCGTAGCGTTCGACCGACAGGCCGCTCATCGGCACGAGGCCGCGCGGCCCGTCGACCCGCATGCGGCCGAGCATCGACTGTGCCTGCTCTTCCGCGGCCCGGCCGAGGGCTTCGTCGGAGAGCGCCGCGAGGCGCTCCGCCTCGTCCCGCGCGGTCACCCAGACGAGGCTCGAGCGGCGCCCGCGCAGGGGGACCAGTGTGAAGGGGCCATGGCGGGTGTGGAACTCGGTCGAGGCGTCGCCGTGGTCGCGGTCGTGGGCGAGGACGGTGGTGAGCGCCGCCTGCGGGTAGGACCATGTCCGCGCCCGGATTCCGGCCGCCTGGCGCAGCTTCGAGTTGCGCCCGTCCGCGGCGACGACGAGGCGCGCCGAGATCGCCGGGCCTGCGCTGGTGAAGACCGTCGCGGAATCCGGCCCGATCGCGACGCGTTCCGCCGGCGCGTCGACCATCCTCGGCCCGCGTCGCGCGAGAGCCGCGGCGAGCCGGGCCACCAGGGTCGCGTTCTCGACGTTCCAGCCGAAGGCCGAAAGGCCGATCTCGGCGGCGTGGAAGGCGGCCGGGGGCGGGCGAAAAAGGCTGCCGCTGTCGTCGATCAGGCGCATCGTCGCCATCGGCGCCGCGTCCGGCTCGATCGCGTCCCACACGCTGAGCGCCCCGAGGAAACGGACGGAGCCGTCGAGGAGGGCGACGCTGCGTCCGTCGGCGCGCGCATCGGGGCGGCCGACGAGGGCGGTGGAAAAGCCCTCCTGCGCGAAGGCGAGGGCGGCGGCGAGGCCGGTCGCGCCGGCGCCGACCACCACCACGTCGAATTCAGTTGGCATCGACGTCCGCCCCGAGGGCCGCCGCGCGGGCCTCGGCGACGCCGGCGGCGAAGCGCACCACCGGCCGGCGCAGGCCCTCGCGCAGGAGCACCTGGCGGACGGGCCGGCTCGCCCCGGCGAGATAGACCCGCACCCCGTGCCGGTGGGCGCGTTGCGCGAAAGCCTTCAGGGACGCGGCCGCGGTCGAATCGGCGAGGGGCACGGCGGAGAGGTCGAGGACGACCGCTTTCGGGAAGCGGCCGATGCGCTCGAGCACGGTCGCGATCGCGGCGGAGGCGCCGAAGAAGAGGGGCCCGGAGATGCGGTAGACCATCACGTCGGGATCGGCGCCGCGCCGGCCCTCGTAGGGCGTGCGCGGCGCGCGGAAATCGGACTCGTCCTCGTCGACGAGGCTCTGGCCGCCCTCGACGGCGACGAGCTGCGCCATCCGGTGCATGAACAGGAAGCTGCCGAGCACCACCCCCACGAAGATCGCCTCGGTCAGATCGCGGAAGACGGTGAGGAGGAAGGTGGCGAGCAGCACCAGCGCCTCCCCCCGCGACCGGGTCAGGATGGCCCAGAACTCGTGGCGTTCGGCCATGTTCCAGGCGACGACCGCCAGGAGCCCCGCCAGTGCCGCCAGCGGGATGTACGAGGCGAGGGGCGCCGCGATCAGCATGAAGGCGAGGAGGAACGCCGCGTGCAGGATCCACGAGACCGGACCGATGGCGCCGGCCCGGATGTTGGTCGCCGTGCGCGCGATGGTGCCCGTGGCGCAGATCCCGCCGAACAGGGCCGCACCGACATTGGCGAC